>DATGFI010000425.1:0-2835 GCA_035309205.1 Planctomycetota bacterium
TCGATGGCGGCTTTGTAAGCCGCGTAGACCTTGACCGGGTCGTGACCGCCGCGTTTCAGCTTGGTCAGCTGGTCGTCGGTGTAGTGTTCGACCAATTTGAGCAGCTCGGGGTACTTACCGAAAAAGTGCTGGCGGATGTAGGCGCCGCTTTCGACCGTGTATTTCTGGAATTCGCCGTCCACCACCTCGCCCATGCGCTTGACGAGCAGGCCGCTGTCGTCGGCTTCGATAAGCGGATCCCAGTCGCTGCCCCAGACGACCTTGATGACGTTCCAGCCCGCGCCGCGGAAGACGGCCTCAAGCTCCTGGATGATCTTGAAGTTGCCTCGGACTGGTCCGTCGAGGCGCTGCAGGTTGCAGTTCACGACGAAGATGAGATTGTCGAGCTTCTCGCGGGCGGCGATGGACAGAGCGCCGAGCGATTCGGGCTCGTCGCACTCGCCGTCGCCGAGGAACGCCCACACGTGCGACCCGCTCGTGTCCTTGATGCCGCGATGATGCATGTAGCGGTTGAAGCGCGCCTGGTAGATGGCGTTCAGGGGGCCGATGCCCATGGACACCGTGGGATACTCCCAGAATTTCTGCATCAGCCACGGATGCGGATAAGAGGAAAGCCCCCGGCCCCCGGTCTCCTGGCGGAAATTCTCGAGGTTTTCCTCGGTCAGGTAGCCCTCGAGGAACGCGCGGGCGTACATGCCGGGCGAGGCGTGGCCCTGGAAATAGATCGAGTCTCCCGGCTGCCCATTCTCGCGGCTGCGGAAGAAATGGTTGAAGCCCACTTCATAGAGAGTCGCCGCGGAGGCGTAGGTCGCGATGTGGCCGCCGAGCTCGAGGTGGCGGTTATAGGCCCGGTGGACCATGACGGCGGCGTTCCAGCGGATGATCGCCCGGATCTTCTTCTCGATGGCCAGATCGCCCGGGAACTTCGGCTGCTCATCGACCGGGATCGAGTTGACGTACGGCGTCTGGACGAGCTCTGGAAGCTCGACGGCGTTGTGCAGCGCGTTCTGGTGGAGCTGGCGGACCATGAAGCGCGCGCGCTCCTCGCCGTGATAGACCCGGAGCTGCTCGAAGGCCTCGATCCACTCGGAGGTCTCCTGCGGGTCGCGGTCGACTCCGCCGATCTCCTCCTCGGTCTTCTGCTCGTCGAACGGCTCCTGAACGCTCATGCTTGCTCCTTTGTGGGCCTGTCAATTTTACCGGGCTGCGCCGGATTGCGCAAATGCGAACGGCAACCGGGAGCGGCGGGGACGAGGCCCGCTCCTCCCTACTGACGACACAGAACTCGCCGGAATTCCCCGCTATTTCCCGATCCTGGCCTTGAGGTTCGAGGCCAGGACATCGAGGAAGGGCTCGGTGGGCAGCCAGCTGTCCTTGGGAGGCTCGAGCTCGCTGTGCAGCGACCGAGCCAGATCCTTGGTCATCTTTCCGCCTTCAACGGTGGCGATGCAGACTTCTTCGAGCGCCGTCGCGAAGCGGGCCACGTCGGGCGTCTGGTCGAGCTTCGCGCGGTGGGCGAGGCCGCGGGTCCAGGCGAAAATCGACGCGATGGGGTTGGTGCTCGTGACTTTGCCCGCCTGGTAATCCCGGTAGTGCTTGGTCACCGTACCATGAGCCGCCTCGGCCTCCATCGTTACGCCGTCGGGGCACAGCAGCACGCTCGTCATGAGGCCGAGCGAGCCGAAGCCCTGGGCAATCGTGTCCGACTGCACATCGCCGTCGTAGTTCTTGCAGGCCCACAGGATCCCGCCCTCCCACTTCAGCACCTGGGCGACCATGTCGTCGATCAGGCGGTGCTCGTAGGTCAGTCCCTTCTCCTTGAATTTCGCCGCGAATTCCTTCTCGAAGATCTGCTGGAAGAGGTCCTTGAAGCGGCCGTCATAGACCTTGAGGATCGTGTTCTTGGTCGACAGGTAGACCGGGTAGCCGACCATGAGGCCGTATTGGAAGACCGAACGGGCGAACTCGATGATCGACTCGTCGGTGTTGAACATGCCCAGGCCGATGCCCGGGCCGCTGAATTCGTTGATGGGCCACTCCTGCTTCCTGCCGTCCTTGCCCTCGAAGACGAGCTTGAGCGTGCCGGGCCCCTCGGTGCGCACGTCCTGGGCCTTGTACTGGTCGGCGTGCGCGTGGCGGGCCACGACGATGGGCTTGGTCCACGCCGGGACCAGCTTGGGGATGTTCCGGCACACGATGGGGGCGCGGAAGATGGTCCCGCCGAGGATGTTCCGGATTGTCCCGTTGGGGGACTTCCACATCTTCTTCAGCTTGAACTCCTTGACCCGCGCCTCGTCGGGCGTGATGGTGGCGCACTTGACGCCGACCCTGTGCTTCTGGATGGCCTTGGCGGAGTCGATGGTGACCTTGTCCTCGGTGGCGTCGCGGTGCTGGATTGAGAGGTCGTAGGTTTCAAGGTTCAGGTCGAGGAAGGGATGAAGGAGCTTGACCTTGATCCATTCCCAGATGATGCGGGTCATTTCGTCGCCGAGCAATTCGACGACGGTGCCGGACACTTTCGTCTTCATGGGGGGAGAAGATAGCATGGCGAAGGCTGTTTTTCCACAAAAGGACCGCAGGCTTAGCGGGGAAGCCTCCCGGAATGCGGGAGGACGCTTCCGTGGCGGCCTCGGAGGAGGGGGAGTGCGAAGGCCCTCGTGGCTCCGCGGCTCCAGCCAGTGATTGACCTTCGGCATCCGCTGTGCTTTAATCCTGAGCCCTGCCGCGGCGGATGATGGGCGCGTAGCTCAATTGGGAGAGCGCATCGTTCGCAATGATGAGGTTGTGGGTTCGATCCCCATCGCGTCCACCATCCGCCGCGCCGGGGCCGTCCTC
>DATGFI010000426.1:0-5402 GCA_035309205.1 Planctomycetota bacterium
GTGCAAAGCAAGATCCGCAATCTGGAGCGCCTCATTACCCTGCTTCGGCAGAAGTTCAACGAGCAGTGGGCTTGACCCCTCCCCAATCCGGCACGACAGAATTTGTTACGCGACGCATAACAATTTGACCTGATACGGATCCTTTCTCCAGCCTAAGCGACCCGTGCGGGTGAGGCCGAGACGAGCATCATTGGGTGGGTCTGATGCAGGATGGGGATGCCTTACAGGATCGCAATTCTATCGATCTTGGGGACTCCTCAGTACCCCGTTTGCGGGCGCCTATCCTGATCGTCGACGACTACCCAGCCAACCTGATGGCCTTCCAGGAAGCCCTGAAGAATCCCCGCTACGATCTCCAAGTGGCTTCCTCCGGTCGGGAGGCGCTGGCGCTGGTCGAGAAGACGGAGTTCGCGGCCATCCTCCTCGACGTCCGGATGCCCGACCTGAACGGCTACGACACGGCCGCGCTCATGCGTCGGCGCCCCAAATCGAAGACCACCCCCATCCTCTTCATGACGGCCTTCGACGCGCCGGCGCGCGAGGTGACCGAGGCCTATGCGATCGGGACGGACTTCATCCGGAAGCCGGTCGAGGACGTGGTGCTCCGCTCCAAGGTGGCGGCTTTCGTGGACCTCTACTTCCGGCAGCGCGAAGCGCTCGAGTGGGGGCAGGAGCTGGCCGACAGCGCCCAGCGCCGGCTGCGCCTCATCCTCGAGCAGCTGCCGGTTAACCTCTGCACCGTCAACCGTGATCTCCGGATCACGTTCGCCGACGGCGGTCACGTTCGCTCCGCGGGGAGGGCGGGGGGCGCCATCGTCGGAAGGCGGGTCACCGACTTCGCCGACCCCGCCGAACGCCCGAAGATCGAGGCTGCCTTCCGGTCCGCCTTGGAGGGCCGCGCCGCTACGTACGAATCCTCGCTTGAGGGAGAGGTCTTCTCCGCGCACGTGCAGCCGCTCTACGAGAAGGACAGGTCCATCGTGGGCGCAATCTGCGGCTTCATCGACATCACCCGGCAGAAGGAGGCCGAAGAGCGGCTGGCCGAACTGAACCGAAGCCTCGGACTCCAGGTCGAGGAGCGCACGCGGGCACTCAAGCAGAGCCAGACGCGTCTCCACCTGGCCCTGGAAGGGGCGGGCATGGGCTGCTGGGACCTGGACACCCGGACGGACGGCGTGCAGTGGTCCGACCTGATGTACCGGATGCTGGGATACGAACCGGGATCCTTCACGCCGACGTTCGAAGACTGGAGCAAGAGGATCCACCCGGGGGACCGGGAGAGAGTGTTGGGCGAGGTGGCCAGGGCCAAGCGGGAGGGAGGGTCCTACCGCGTCGAGTACCGCATCCATCGGGCCGACACGGGGGAGCTCCGCTGGCTCAGCTCGAGAGCCCACATCCAGCTCGACGGGCGGGGCCAGGTCGAACAGCTGGCGGGGGTCACCTGCGATATCACGGAGCTCAAGCGCGCCGACGAGGCCAGGGCGCTTCACGCGGCCACGGTCGAGTCCTCGTTCGACGCCGTCGTGACCGAGACCCTCGACGGGACGATCACGAGCTGGAACGGGTCCGCCGAGCGGATCTACGGGTATTCCGCGAGCGAAGCGGTCGGCAAGCATATTTCGCTGATCGTCCCCGAGGACCTGCGGGCGGAGCAGGAGTCCATCATGGATCGGCTTCGCCGCGGGGAGCGGATCGAGCACTTCGAGACACGCCGGCGAACGAAGGACGGACGGGTGCTCGACATGTCGCTCACGGTGTCCCCGGTGCGGGACTCCAAGGGCGAGATCATTGGGGCGTCGAAAGTCGCCAGGGACCTCACCGGACGGAAGCGGGAGCAGGAAGCCTTGCGCGAAGCGCTCGAGGAATCGAATGCCTTTGCCCACTGCGTCTCGCACGAGCTCCGGGCGCCGCTGCGGGCGATGGGGATGACCTCCGGGCTACTGCTGGAAGATTGGGGAGCGAAGGTGGATGAGGCCACCCGTTCGCAACTCGAGAGAATCGTCAGTTCGGCGCACCGCCTTGATGCCATGACGCAGGACTTGCTGGCTTACAGCAAATTGGCCCATGAACTGACGCCGGCGGGGCCCCTGGATCCCGGCGTGGTGATAAGCGAAGTGCTGGACGCCATGAGGGAGGACCTCCGACGCTCGGGCGCCCAGGTGTCCGTCCGGCCCGAGTTCTCCGCGGTTCGGGGAAACTCGAAGCTCCTCGCGCACGCAATCTCGAACCTCGTCTATAACGCGATTAAGTTCGTCGCCCCGGGGGCCGTTCCGAGAGTAACCATCAGAGCCGAGAGGCAAGGGGAGTGGCTCAGGCTCGTGGTCGAAGACAACGGGATCGGCATCGCGTCCGAAGTCCGAAGCCGGCTTTTTCAGCTGTTCCAGCAGTTGACGCCCCAGTATCCCGGCACCGGGATCGGGCTGGCCATCGTCCGCAAGTGCGTCCAGCGGATGGGCGGAAGGGTCGGCGTGGACAGCGTGGTGGGATCCGGAAGCAAGTTCTGGATCGACCTTCCCCTTGCCGATCCCTAGGTGTCCTCGGAGCCGACTGCGACCCCAATCACCGGCCATAACTTCCACTCACTCTTCTAGAGGAATGCCCGGTCCGGGAACAATCCATCCGGCTCCCGATTCATCAGCCAGGACATTCGACCGGGCGGATAACCAAGTAAAGCCTCGATCTTTCTGAGCAGGGAAATGACGTTGTCCATCAGTTGCGGGCACAAATCCTCTCCTTCGTAGTCGGCGAAACTAAAGAAGAGCACCTGCTTCTCCGGACTTGTGCCCGTCTCGTCATAGCGTGGCGACTGATGTACGATCGAATCCCGCAGGTCTTTGGCGGGCCCGAGCAGGAACTGCAGTTCGGCGCAGTTCGTCACTTGGAGGGGCGGGGTTTTCGCGCCCGAGATGATCCTGGGATAGTGGAGGCACTTCTTGTCGAAGGACACGAACTCGTGGCTCTTTCCTCGCTCACAGTTGGACTCGAGGAGAAGATCCAACTCCTTATGGGTTAAGGAAGGTCTGCTCTTGGTGAACTCGACATGGTCGAATTCAACGTTGGCCACGTGCGAAGCCGCAAAAGTGGGACTAACCGTTGCCAAGAAGTCGAATGCAAGTCCGTTGAGGTATGCCTCCACCAAATAGTAGGCCGCCAGGACACAGCCACGCCGGACGGCAGCAAGTTCCTTCAACACCCGTCCGCGGAGCCGTGGTTCAGTTGCGATCCTTTGCCGTAGTTCGACAGAACGGTTGAACAGTGCGGCCATGTCTTCGAACAGCATTGCCTCAGGAATGTAGAAGTCTACGGTTAGATCCTCCCGCATCCCGTGAACATCAAGACCGATCCACGCATGGCATGGAAGGTCACGGATGACTGGAAAGGCCGCCTCCGGACGGGACATCAAAAAGGGGATCGTGATTGCAGGAAGGAATACTTGGCCCCTTCTTTGGGCACGATCTCGTTCCTCAACAAGCCTCTTCGCGACGGATTCGAATTGAGGAGTGATACCCAAAGCGGAGCGACGCTCCCGTATCAGAGCCTCCACCCGGCGAGTCGTAGTTTTGACAGCGGCCCTGGACATGCGCCCTATCGAATGCCGGATCTGATCGATCTGCGCCTTTGTAGGGCGCGCGAGATTGTTGGTCAGAGCGGATAGGGTCTCCCATTCCTCGAGGGAACCGCGGAGCCGCTCCCGATTAAGGCTTTCCGCCATTTGAAAAAGAACCCCACCTTTCTGGGCCGCCTCAGTGCTCAGCAAGGCGCCCAGGTTCTAGTTTATCCTTACATTCACGGTTTTGCGGGGAAGTGAAGGCGCGCCTGAAAGCGTCTCGTACGCTCTTAGATTGCCGGACTTGCCACCGACTGGTCAGCAATTCAAACTGCCTACCAGTGTCATCGGCTGCCAAAAACCTCTATGAGCGGGAATTCGCATTCCCGCGTGGAGAACAGTGAGGAGTTGCAACACCCTCACGACTGACTCAAGTATCAGCCTTACTTCAGGATTTCCGAGTTCGGAAGACCTTTCCGAGTCGCACCTCGACCACAAATCCTTTGCGACACTTACTGCACTGCTCCCCCTGACCTCCGTCATTGAGACGCAGTTTGACCGTATTGTTGGCCATGCAGTGCGGGCATTGTGCTGAAACGGTTTCCCCCAGGGCCATGGTGATCCTCCTCCCTCAAGTTTAACCTCTCGTCATCCAAGGAAAGCGGTGACGAGTGCCTTCACCTTGTCGAAGTAATCCTCTTTCCGGCGAAGCCCTTGAGCGATATACCTGCTTGCGTCCTCAATCTGTTCCTGCCGCGAATTACCCTTCGGCGAGTATTCCCCCTTGATGTAGTTACACACCTTGCACGAAAGGACCAGGTTCGCCTCCTCATCCCCTCCGCCCGAAGATTGCGGCTTGAGATGATCCCTATGCCAGGAATCGTACGAGTACAAGTCCTCGACCAAGGATTGCCTGCAGTAGGTGCAGCAAAAGCCGGAAGCGATTCCCAGCCGCGCCGCCTCCGGACTCCAACCAAGGTCTCGCTTTGCGCGGGCGATGAATTCCTCAGGCGTCATCTCGAGCGATTCTCCAATGATGGCAAGACATCCAAAGTCGGATTCTTTCGAACATCCCGCTCCCGATCGTACCGGAGAGTAGTCCGGACATCCTTATGGCGAAGGTGCCGCTGGACTTGGTGGAGCGGGGCGCCGGCGCCGAGCGCCGCAGTCGTGCAGGTATGACGCCAGCTGTGCGCCGAGATCCTCCGGGTGATTCCCGCCTTCCTGACACGCCCCTTGACCACGTTGTTGATGGAGGAGGGCGCCAAGCGCTTTCCGAACGACCTCAGGCGCGACAGCGAGACGAAGACGGGATCTTCCGGCCTGGTGTCTCGCTTCTCGAGTTCCCGGTTCAGGACCTCGAGATAGTCGTCAATCGCGGACTTCACCTCGGGCCGGAGGCGGATCGTGGCATAGGGATTGTTCTTGGCATCCCGGATCTCGAGCAGCCCTCGCTTGGTCGAGACGTCCCGGTACCGCAACTTCGACGCCTCGCTACGCCGAAGCCCCTCGTAGAAGAGCGTCATGAGCAGCGCGCGGTCGCGAAGTCCGGCCAGCGTCCCGTCGCAGGTGGCGAGGATCTCGTTCACCTCGTCGACCGTGAGGCCCTCTGTTCTCGAAACATCGCTGACCTGCAGGCCCGGAACGAGCTGCGAGTCCGCCGGGTTGCCAGCAATCTTCCGTTCCTTGAGAAGCCGCCCGAACATCCCGCGGACCGCGGCCAGGCGGCCGTTGATCGTCGACGGTGACAGACTGCGGTCCTGGAGACGGTTGCGATAGTCGACGACTTGGGCGGGCTCGACCGCGACGAGCTCGGCCACCGAGCGGACGTCCGCAGCCTGGAGGAAGTCTCTCA
>DATGFI010000427.1:0-3685 GCA_035309205.1 Planctomycetota bacterium
GGAGACGATCGTGTTGAAGGCACTGGAGACCATCCGGGAAGTGGCCGGTCCGAAAAACGTGGCCATCACGCTCAGCTTCGTCGGGGTCGTGCCGGGGAGCTACCCCATCAACGCCATCTTCCTCTGGACGAGCGGCCCGCACGAGGCCGTACTCCTGGTGGCCCTCAAGAAGGAATCGGGGCTTCGAGTCGCGGAGCTCAAGGAGAAGCTGAGATCGAAACTTCCCTCCATCCTTCCCGCGGGGACAAGCCTCTCGTTTGAGGCCGGAGATATCGTGAGCCAGATCATGAACTTCGGGGCCCCAACCCCCATCGAGGTGGCAATTCAGGGGCCGAACTATGCGGCGGATCGGGCCTTTGCCGAGAAGCTCCTGTCGGAGCTCGGGAAGGTCAAGTCCCTCCGGGATCTCCAGTATGCCATCCCCATGGACTATCCGACGCTCGACGTCCGGGTCGACCGCGAAAGGGCGGCGCAGCTGGGCATGACGATGCGGGACGTGACCCGGTCGCTTACGCCCGCCACTTCCTCGAGCCGCTACGTCGACGCCAACTATTGGCGCGACCCGAATACGGGAATCTCGTACCAAATCCAGGTCGAAATCCCTCAGCACGAAATGCAGAAACCCGAAGACGTGGAAAGCATCCCGGTCGTCTCGGGAGCGCCCGGGCCTCTTATCGAGGACCTAGCCCAGGTGAGGTATGGCACGATGCCCGGCGAGTACGACCGCTACAACATGCAGCGCATGGTCCTGCTTTCAGCCAACATCGCCCCGGGGAAGGACCTGAAGAGCGTGAACCAGGAGGTCGAGGCCGCAATCAAGAACGCGGGAGAGGTGCCGAAGGGAGTCGTCATCAACCTCCGCGGCCAGGTGCCGCCGATGAATCAGACGCTCGCAGGTCTCACGCTGGGACTGGGTCTTGCGATTGCGGCGATCTTCCTCCTCCTCATGGCGAACTTCCAGTCGATTCGCCTGCCCCTGGTCGTTCTTTCCACGGTGCCGGCGATCGTGGCGGGGGTTGTGCTGGCGCTCATGCTGACACAGACGACGCTCAACGTCCAATCGTTCATGGGAGCCATCATGGCGATCGGCGTCGGCGTGGCCAATGCCATTCTTCTGGTGACGTTTGCGGAACGCAGCCGGCGCGAGGGGCAGACCCCCGTGAAAGCCGCTGCCGAGGGCGCCCGGAGCCGGCTTCGTCCCATCCTGATGACCAGCTTCGCCATGATCGCGGGCATGATCCCGATGGCGCTGGCCCTGGGCGAGGGCGGCGAGCAGACCGCCCCTCTTGGCCGGGCTGTGATCGGAGGGCTGGCGGCCTCGACCCTTTCGGTTCTGCTGGTCCTCCCGTCCTTCTTCGCGATCGTTCAGGGTCGGGCGACGGTGAAATCAAGCTCCATCCACCCGGACGACCCCGCGGGTCAAGGGGCACCAGGGAAAGAGGTGAGGGAATCATGAAGATGGCGCTCGCAAGATCGGTTCTCCTTGTCGTTTCTGCCCTGCTGGCTTTGGGCTGCGAGAAGAATCCGGGTGAACCTGGGACATCGCAGGCTCCGGCGGCCGGGCCGGGAAAAGGGGCGACGGCGGTCCCGACCGTCGTCGTGACGAAGGTGATCTCCCAGAAACTCTCCAAACCCATGCGGCTTCCGGGCGATCTTTTGGCTTTCCGAAACGTCGCGCTCTTCGCCAAGCTGCAGAGTTTCGTGGAGAAGATCGGTGTCGACCGGGGCAGCGAGGTGAAGCAGGGAGAGCTGCTCGCCCAACTGACGGCGCCCGAATTTGAGGCTCAAAAGAACGAGGCCGAGGCGAAGCTGGCCTCGAACATGGCGACTTATAGAAGGCTCGAAGGGGCGGCCAAGACTCCGGGCGTCGTGGCGGGGAACGAAGTCGAGATCGCCGAGAAGCTGGTCGAGGCGGATCGCTCGCGCCTCAAGGTCTATTCCCAGAACGAGGTTTATCTCAGGATCACGGCGCCTTTCGATGGCGTGATCACCGAGCGGAACGTCCATGAAGGAAGCCTGGTGGGTCCGTCGGCCTCCTTGCCCCTCTTACGCATCCAGGAAATTGCCCGTCTCCGCCTCGTCGTTCATGTGCCCGAGTCGGCGGTGGGGGGGATTACCCAGGGTCAGAAGGTGAAATTCACGGTCCCTGCCTATCCGGGGGTACCGTTTTCGGGGACCGTTTCGCGAGAGGCATTTGCCTTGGACGGCAAGATGAGGACGATGCCCGTTGAACTCGATGTCGCGAATGCGGACAAGAAGCTGACCCCAGGCATGTTTGCCGAAGTTTACTGGGAAGTGTCGCGACCTGGCCCTTCACTGTTCGTTCCGCAATCCGCCGTCGCAACCACGACGGAACGCAAATTCGTGATTCGCATCCGGAACGATGAGACGGAGTGGGTGGACGTGAAGCAAGGGCAGCCCTTAGGGAACTTGGTCGAAGTATTCGGCGCCCTTTCAGAGGGAGACACGATTGCTCAACGGGGAACCGACGAGCTTCGGGAGAAGACGAGGGTGGTCGCCAAGGACTCTGCTTCCGCGAAGTGAGAATCGGGGGATCCGCAGCAGCGGGGGGACCCCGACGTTATGGGTAAAACGTGAATATTAACTAGATCTTAACTTCCGTTGCATAACATCTTAGCAAGCCCGACCTAACATTCCGCCTTCATAAAGGCCGGAATCGGTCTGGCCGAGTTTGATGGGAGGGATAAATGAGCAGACTGTGGTGTGTGGTATTGGCCGTAATGCTCGCGAGCAGTGCCTTTGCCCGGACATCCTCGGGTGAGGGGACCGGGGACGACAAGAAGGCGAGCGATGGCACTCGCGTCAAGTCGCTCGAAGAATTGAACGCCGATCTTGAAGCCCAGAAGATTGAACTGGACGCGCAGCGGGCCCAGATCCAGGCGCTCCTGGAGGGCAAGAATGCGAGCATGAGTCTGGACGGGAAGGGCGCTCTTCCCGAACCTCAGGAAAAGAAGGAGATGCCCGACGTCAAGTCCAAGTGGAATCTGAACCTGTATGGATTCGTCGAAGCCGACTTCATCGAGGATAGCAGGCAGCTAAACGTCGGCGACACGTTCGGCAATGCCGTGCTGCCGGCGGGGCACGGAACCTACGCCACGGAGCACAATCAGCTGACGTTTGGAGCCCGCAACTCGCGAATCGGCTTGAACGGATCAGCTCCGGAATTTGCCGGTTTCCGGGCGAGCGCGAAGCTCGAAATGGACTTCGAGGGGGTCAACGGTGGCGGTGGCAACGAAAACAACGGAACGTGGACGAACCCCACGTTCCGCATCCGGCACATGTACCTGAAGCTGGAATCGGACGCGGTGACCTTCACCGTCGGTCAGGGATGGGAACTGATCGGCTGGCAGCCGTACTTCATGCCGGATACGGTCGACATTCAGGGGGTCGCGGGAGAAGTCTACTCCCGGAGCCCCAAGTTCCAGGTGAGTCACGATTTCAAGGGTCCTTTGGATATCGAGATTGCCGCCGCCGCATCCCGTCCCGTCGAGCGCGGCTCCAACAGCCCTGATCTCCAGGCCGGAATCAAGTTCGCGATCCCGGATTGGGTGGGATTCCATTCGATTGGCGCCGCCGGCGGCTCGATTGACGCGGCGGCCATCGGTCTTAGCGCCTGTTATCGGGACTTCCGTAACCCCAGGCCCGCAGGCGCCGGCGGCATCCT
>DATGFI010000428.1:0-2621 GCA_035309205.1 Planctomycetota bacterium
CGCCTACCAGGGCACCTATATCGACACGCAGCACACCGACATCCAGAAGCTGATCGACCACATCAAGAACAACTTCACGGCGCCGGACGAGCAGCGGCGGCAGCTGGACCTGCTCCTGGAGCTGAACCGGAAGCATGAGGACGCCCGGCAGCGCGATCCGCAGCTGGAGGCTCGGATCCAGTCGTTCGAGCTTGCCTACCGCATGCAGATGGACGCGACGGACGCCTTCGACATCTCCCGGGAGCCCAAGTCGATCCGCGACCTCTACGGCAACGGGACCCAGGCCCGGCAGCTGCTGATCGCCCGGCGCCTCCTGGAGAAGGGCGTGCGCTTCGTGCAGGTGTGGACGGGGGCCGGACAGCCCTGGGACAACCACGACGATCTGGAGGTTGGCCACCGGCGCCTGGCGGGGGATTTGGACCAGCCGCTGGGAGCGCTGCTCCGGGACCTGAAGCAGCGGGGAATGCTCGAGGACACGCTGGTGATCTGGGGGGGCGAGTTTGGCCGGACTCCCGTGGTGGAGATGCCCACGCCGGGCTCGAATGCGGGCAAGATCAACGGCCGCGACCACAATCACTGGGGCTTCACGATGGTTCTGGCGGGCGGCGGCGCGAAGGGCGGCTACGTCCACGGATCGACGGACGAGTTCGGCTTCAAGGCTCAGGAGAAGCCGGTGCACATCCATGACCTGCACGCGACGCTCCTGCGGATGATGGGGTTTGACCACGAGAAGTTCACCTACCGCTACGCGGGGCGGGATTTCCGCCTGACGGACGTGCACGGGAAGGTCGTTCCCGAGCTGATCGCCTAGCCCGGCGACGAAGGCCGGGGTCCTTTTTTCGCTGCCTTTCGGACATTTTTGCCCTCATAAATCGGCTCCTTCCACGTCATAGATATTGGGTGGGCTACATGAAGTATGGGTCGTGCGGAAAGGAGCGGGTGATGGAGAAGAAGACCTACGGACTGACCGAGGCGGCCGATGTCGCCGACGTCCCCCTTGACGAACTCCGCCGCGCCATCCAGGACGGCCTGCTCCCGGCCAAGCTCTTCCATAACACCGGCGAGTGGCACATCGATGCGGAGGACCTGGCCAAGTATGTCAAGCGCACCCGCCATGCCGACGCCTTCGGCCGCACCCGAAAGCGCAAGGTCCTCATCATCGGCGAGGACCTCCTTTACGCCGGGACGATCAAGCTGGAGCTGCAGCGGGACCCCCGCATCGACGTCCGATATGCGTCTTGGGGGAAGGACGCGGTCCTCATGGTCAACCACTATGGCGCCGACCTCTTCATCGTCGACCTGACCCCGTCCAAGGCCGTTCCGGACGAGGTCTTGTCGGCCGTCCAGATGCAGCGCGCCAAGGGCAAGAAGGCGGCGCTCGCCTACTTCGCCTTCGCCGAGGAAGCGCTGGACGGCCACCCGCTCGTCCGCAGCCGCCTGAACTCGCTCGCGCCGGAAGCCTTCATGTCCAAGGCCCGGGGCCTTCGAGCGCTGACGGTCGCCGGATACGGTCTCCTGGGCCTGGAGACCAATACGCGCATATTCCGGCTCCCCGGCTGATTCGAAGGGGCGGCGGCGCCGGGGGTCCGGCCCGTCCGACGCTCAGGACCTCTTCTTCCTCTTCGCGGAGCGCGGGCCCGGGGGAGCCAGATACTTCTGGATCCGGTCCAGACCGTCCCCGGCAAGCACGTTGGCCTTGACCAGGAAGTCGTTCGCTCCGAGCTTCGCCGTTTCACGGACGTATTCCACCGTGCTGTTGCCCGTGATGACGATGAGCGGAAGGCCTGCCAGTTCGGGGGTGGCCCGGAGCGTCCGGATCACCTCGAGACCGTTCATGCCGGGCAGATGAATGTCGACCAGGACGAGGTCCGGCTTCTCCGCCCGCGCCAGTTCGACGCCGGTCATTCCGTCGTCGGCGATCCGGACGTCGGCGTTCAGGCCGCCGACCAAGACCTCGAGGATCTTTGCGACGTCCTCGTCGTCTTCGATGATGAGGACTCGTTTGCGGGGAGCAGTCGTTTTCTTGGGCATCCGGTCTTGCTAATAGATAGAACCTTCCGGACCCCGCTGCAAGGGGATGATCGCGGGCGCGCTATTTGAAGGGCTTGAACGTGGCCCGGTTCTTGGCCCACCAGGCGGACCAGGTTTCGGAAGAGCCGTTCGATTCGCGCGTGATATCGGTCAGCGCCTTGTTGATCACCGGGATCAGTTCCTGGGCGCGCTTGGCGGGACTGTCGTCGCCGCGCACTGTGAAGTTCTGGCCGGCGGTCCCGCCCGTTCCGGGCGTTGTAAATTCCACCGAGCCGCCGGATCCGGCCTTCTGGATCTTCTCCATCCGCTTCAGGAGATCGATCAGCGGGTCGATCGAGGCCGCGCTACCCACCAGACCCGTTGCTTGGACGGCGGCCTTGGCGACGACCGTCTCCTTCTCTTCGAAGCCTCGGTGCAGGATGGGGACGGAGGTCGGCTCCTCCAGCTTGCCCAGCGCGTCATAGAGGCCGGCGTGGACCGTGGTCTCCCTGGCGTTGGCGCCCATGGCCCCGGAGAGGGTCGACGCCGCAGGCTTCTTCAGTTCGACGAAGCCGGCAATGGCCTTGGCGGCGGCGAGCCGCACGCTGGGA
>DATGFI010000429.1:0-4794 GCA_035309205.1 Planctomycetota bacterium
GTCGAGATGGAGCTTGGAACCGTCATGGGAGTTCAGGTAGAAGGTGTATTCGCCATCCTTGGGAATCCGAACGCTTCCTGTCCAGACGACGGCGAAGTACTCCTTCCAGGGGAGGCCTTCTTCCCGTCCTTCCTTAAAGAACCCCCGTCCTTCCTTGGCGTCGAAATTGATGACTCCGTCAATACGGACGGGATTCGGCTTTTCTGCGGTTACCAGGTCCTCCGGGAACTTCTTCATTTCCTTGCTGACGTTCCAATACTGGCCAATGAGGCCCGGCTTCATCGAGTCTTGGGTGTCGCGAGCTGCCAACAGCAGCATTGCCAGGGCGATCGGCGCCATGAATCTTGACCACTTCATCGCTGTCATAGCGGCCTCCAAGAACAAAAAGTACGGAAAGTCGGATCGGGTCGGCATGTGACTTCGAGTTGCACCCCCCTTCTGCGAGGGTCTCGGCCAGGATCATTCCCCGCCGATCTTCAGCGGTCTACAAGGGTAGAAACATGGCCTTAGAGAATGTGACGAAAGGCGGCCGTGGACTCTGGTGCTGCCATTTGTCCTTCTCGAGGGCGATCAACCTCGTGGGCATCCCCCCGGTGAAAGCGCTGTCCTGGTCCGCGATACTCAACTGCCTGATTCCGGTCCCCGTCCTGGTGGTGATCATGAGGATGGCGACAAGCCGGAAAGTCATGGCCCCGCTGCCGATTTTCGGCGTTCGTCGGGCCACAGATGGGGCGACGACCATCGTCATGCTCCTGACGTTCGTGGCCCTACAGCTTTCGAGTCTCTGATGATGGAAGAGAGAGGTAGTACTTCCTTTTCGATGCGCCTGGGCAGAGTCCGTCGGCTTCCTGAGGCTCCTTCGCTCCGGCATCACTCCCCATGCAGTTGAAAGTGGACTCAGGCCCGGGTTGGGGCCTCGTTCTGTGCCCTTACTCTCATCGGGTCGTACGGAAGCGGTGGCCGTTCGGGAAGGATCATCGTCTTTCTAGATCTCTCATGAAGAGAGCACGGCTGTGAGAAGGACCCGAAGTGTCCGCGTCGAGCTTGCCAGGCGCAAACCGATCCTTGCGACCACGCGCTTGGCCTCCTCCCCCCAGCCAGAACCAATCGCTGCGGGTCTCCCCTTAAAACCATAGCATAAGGAACCCTGTAGGGATCTTCCGGAGAGCGAGGTGTAGAATGAAGGTGCTTTGGAAGCTGTTGATCCTGATTGCCGCAGCTTCGGCTATTCCTGCCTGCGGCGGGCACTCTCCTGAGCCGAGACCGTATCCTACGAGTCCCGGCGGGCAGCCTGGCCCCTCGGGCCCGACCCCATAACGTCACACCGCACGTAAGACTTTGCAATGTTGGGCGGAAAGCCGGAGCAGATCTCTGCCGAGAGCTCGCGAGGCCTGCCTGAAAGGAGTATGTCCAATGGCAATGCATCCAAAACGGAAGCTCCCCCCTGGGGCTTCCTGGCAGCGAAGAGTTATCCCCATCCTTCTTGCTGCGGCGCTCAGCAGTTGCAGCGTCTCGAGAAAGCCCGAGGAACCGCCGGAGCGGGAAGTAAAGAGCTCCGGGCTGACCATGGCCGAGCTGGATCAGCTCGCGAGGAACTACAGCGACCGATTGGTGATTCGCGTCTCGAGCGTCTGCGACCAGATCAAACAAGAAGTACGTGATGACAAAGAGGCGTTCGCGAAAGCCCACGAGCTCAAGCTAACCGTGGCACTGGCCGCCTAAGACATCATGACCAATCAAGGAGAGACTGCGCACATGCCGGGCGCGATCCAGCGCGTGCTCAATCTCCTCATCCTCACGCAGCTTCAAGCGATCAAGTGGATCGAGGAAGACGAAGGGAGGAAGGCATTCGGAGAGCAGGGAGGAGAACAGCTGAACGTCGCCCTGATCAATTCGTGGCAAGATCTCGGAGCGCTGGCAAGCCGGGTCATAGAGCCGGAACAGCTTGACCGTCTTACAACGATGGTCGTGAATTGGCGTCACGAGAATCCCGACGCAGAATGGCTTACCAGTGTTCGTCTTGACAAGATCGCACAAGTAGAGGAGGGCGAGGCTTTCGTGAAATCCGTGGGTGAGGGCTTTGCGCCCCCCGAATCCACACGCCGGGCCGTCGAGGAACTCCATCTCATTGCACAGCAGGAACTCTTCTACCTCAAGCGAATGCCGATTCTCCTGGACTGGGCCTTGGAAGCGAGCCTAGGCAGCCTGACCGTCGTCCCCAAATCGAGCGCCGGTTCTGGGACGATTCAAGGGGCGGATGTGATGCTGGTGGACGGCTTTGAAAGTGTCGAGGGGCTTCCGCGCTGTGCCTCGCAGATGATCGCGGTCACAGAAGCGATTGCCCGGGCGGCGGACCACCGAGAAATCCCCGGCCGCAAGGGGACGGCGGTGCCTGTCGAGAACAGGCTCCGGAATGAAGCCTCGCTTGGAGCAGAGGCGGAGCGAAGCTCCCTTCCCTCCAGAATGGACGCGTCCGCGCGCCAGCCCATCGCGCAAGCCCAGGATAGCCGGGAGCTCCCAGCAGTGGTCACTCGGAAGAACGTCGACGCGGTATCGAATCGCTCCGAGCCGAAGGTGTCAGGGGAAACCCTTGACGTCACGAACCACATGACCTGGCGAGTCCTGATGCTCGTCTTGCTCGCGGTCTTGCTGGAAGTACTTCGTGTTGTTGTCCGCCGGATCCATCGCTCAGGTGCGCCGCCAACGCCCATCTCGTAACTTCCGCGCACCGAGGAAGGGTCTTCATAGAGGCAGAAGCCTGAGACAGTCTCACCGGCGGGGCTGGAGAAGGACCTCGCCAAACGTCTTCGCGGCTTCCGACAGCTCCTTCCGGAAAGGACCCGTCACATCCGAAGGAAGCTCTTTCCCTTCATGGAGCCCTCCTGTCAGAAGCGCCTGGAGTATGGAGGCGAGGAAGACATAAGTCTTCGACCGTACTCCTGGAGCCGTACCGACGTTGCGAAGCTCAATGTCCTTCAGATGAAGGGTGATTCCCTGGGGAAGGGGAGGGGCACGGAAGTGGATCACGGGGCTGATGATCCGAATCTTTTCGATTCTGAAGGTCTTCTCATGATCCGGGGTCGGGGGGACATTTCTCACCGGAAGAGATGCCGCCAAGCTCTTCATGAGCACCCCCCAGTTGCTCGGATGATGTTTCCCACGGAGTTCGAACGTGAATTCGGGATGCTCGACGGTCAGCTCCGGGATGTCGATCTCGCTCCGGAAGGCGGACGCCAGGGGAACCCGCGCATAGAGAGCGTCGAAACTGCCAGCCTCGGCCAGAGCGAAGCCCGGGGGGTTGGCGATCCGGAAAGCCCCCAGGCGCGCCTCACCCGCAAAGCTGATGCTCGCATGACCAAGATGGACCGGGACTTTTAGCGCGGACCTGCCGAGGTTCTGGACCCCGAATTTCACGATCGGGTTGATGCCAAGAACGATGCCGAGGACGAATAGGAAAGGAAGGACAAGGAGGATTCCCCCCGCGACGAGAGCGAGTTTCAGGCCTCGCCGGTGCCCTTTCGAGGGTTCCGCGGTCTGTGGAGTCTTCATCGGAAGTTCTTCTTTCTGGGTGGCGTGCCCCCCATGAAGGATGAGATTCATCGTTCGGACGCCTTCGGAGCGGGGACGGGGTGGGCTTCCGTGCGTTTCCGCCCAGGCCTTCGTGAATTCGGCGCCGAAGAAGAGGATGTGACTGGAGTAATAAACCCATAGGAGAAAGAGCACGAAAGAACCCGCCGCACCATAGGTCGATCCGATCGAGCTCTTCCCAAGATAGAGGCTGATCAGGAATTTCCCCAGCGTGAAGAGGGCTGCCGTCAGGATCGCTCCAGCTCCGACGTCCCGCCACCGGGTTCGGGCATCGGGAAGGATCTTGAAGAGGGCGGCGAAGAGCCCCGCGATCACAAGGAGTGAAATCCCCTGATCCAGGAGGTGGATCACAAATCCCTCTCCCGCCCAGCCCGAGAGCGCCTTTCCCAGAGCCTCCAAGGCCGCGCTCAGGGCCAGGGATACGAGCAGCAGGAAACCGATTCCCAGGACCATCGTGAAGGAAAGGAAGCGACTACGGAGCGTCCCCCAGAGCCCGTGCCCCGCCGGCTTCTGCACCTTCCAGATGATGTTGAAGGAGTCTTGGAGCTCTCCGAACACCCCGGTTGCGCCGAATATCAGAGCGACCCCTCCCAGAATGCTGGCGATCAGGCCGGCTTTGGGCTGCCAGGCGCTTCTCAGGAGCGCTTGGATGCCCTCTCCGATCTGGGATCCGACTACCCCGGAGAGTTCTCGAGAAATGGCGCCACGTGCGGCCTCGGCTCCGAAGACGAGGCCCGCCGCGGCGATGGCAATCACGAGGATCGGAGCCACGGAGAAGGCCGTGTAGTACGCTAGGCCGGCCGCCAGTTTTGGAATCTTGTCCTCCGAACAGCCCCGCAACGTCCGTCGAAGGAGGAGGAGAAGATCCGCGGGGCGCCACTTTAGCTTGCGCTTTCGTCGGCGCCGGAGCCCTAGGCCCTGTCGCCTGCTCTTGAGCTGGCCCAGTCGACGGTGGACCAGCCGTCGGGCGTTTTCGTGGCGTCTATGCCCCTTCGCCTCGGCCATAAGGAGACACCCTTCCTCTGGTCTCCGATTGCACAACTTCCCACGGAGGGGGACTCAAAAGGACCTCGGGATCACGCCCAGGAGTAGAAGAATGATCAGGATGATCAGAAGGGTTCCCAGACCGCCGCTCGGGGCGTATCCCCAGTTTCGGCTGTAACCCCACGTGGGCATCGCTCCAACGGCCATGAGCAGAAGGACGAT
>DATGFI010000430.1:0-10833 GCA_035309205.1 Planctomycetota bacterium
CCCGTGAGGTACGATGCGGACCACCGCTCCGAGGTGACGAAGCCCTTCGACCGGATCGCCTACCTCTTGGAATTGCAGAAGGGCTCGGCCCTCGGACAGTATGTGTTCGTATCCATGGATGCATTCACGGACGACATTGCCAAGATCGGGATCCCGGACCTCTCTACCGGAGCGCGCTTTCAGCAGAACGTCACATCCATGAACGTCCACTCGAACGTTGAAGGGCTTACCCTCGGGCTGATGCTCGACGGAGGGAACATCGAGTTCTGGACGAATAACTATGGGCCCACCAATTCGGCGAACGTGCCCGGAGCGTCCAATTCCGCCTTCGACTTCGGCGATCAAATCACGGAGCCCGTCGACGGCTACGGGTCCATGCAGGTGCACAATCACAAGGCTGGTCAGACGATCTTCGCGCTCAACCACTGGCGCGACGGCGGCGGAGGTGCGGACTTGGGCATCGGCAACAGCGGCGGAGCAAACCCCGACTGGACGTTCGTCCGTAACAGCGGTTCGTACTCCTACAAGCGGCTGAGAATACTCGTCCGGCTGAAATCCTGAAAGGATGGTGGGCCGTAGAGGACTTGAACCTCTGACCTTCTGCCTGTCGATCTCGCGCGAGCTCCCCAAAACGCGAAACCTAGGGGATTCTAGCCCGCGTAGCCCGTCCAGCCCACGTAACCCGGTGTAACCCGTCGGATGGGCGTCAGGTGGAGCGGAGACGAAATTTACCGAAGCCCCTGGATTTGCCGCAGCCAGGGCTCATTGCCTTTGATGGCGGGAGGGTTGTTCAATCTCAAGGTCCAGGCAGGCCAGATGGACTCGCATCCTTTGCATTGCGTGAACACGACGATCTCCCCAGCCCGCTCAGCATCGATGGTTCCGTTCGGCGGAACGACTCCGGGGTAGCCGATCCCGATGGCGAGCCTCCCCATCGGCGACTTGCATCCGGAGGGACATGCTGCGGAAGCAGCTTTCCCCGCTTTCCTGGGAGCGCCGATGTAGAGAGGCAGACCGCTTCCGTTGCAGCCGCACCAGGCAGTGGCGCTGGCCCCGTCCGAGGAGATTCGGAGATCCCACAAGTCTGTCGCTTTGCAGACGCAATTCAGCTGACCGACGACCTTGCCGGGCGACTGGAGAGCCTGCTTTACGATCTCCTCGATCCTGTGGCCCTCCTCGAACAAGAAATGCCTGACGCAGTTGAGACCGCCGTCCTTTGCGAAGTCCATCAGCCTCGCGCCTCCCCGGCACCAGGATTCCAGTCCGTCGCACCATGGACGACGCCCGTAATCCAGACGTCCTCGTCTTGCACGCGGTACATGATCCTGTAGGCGCCGTAGATGATCTCTCGGCAGTCGGGATGTCCGATTTCAGGAATCATCCGTCCCGACAAAGGCACCGAACCAAGGCGGTCCGTCGCTTCAATGAGTCTGTCGACAAAGAGGGCCGCCTGATCGGCGGAATCCCGGGCAATGAATTGCGCGACTTGCTCGATGTCTTCCAGCGCGGAGGGAGACCAGATTACTTGACCCATTTGCTGAGTCGACGCTTCGCTTCGTCGTGGGGGATCCCCTTCCCGTCACGAATTTCCTGCTCTCCCTTGGCGAACTTGGCGCGAACATACAGGGCGTGCATGATGTCGTCGAGCGTTGCGTCCTTGGGGAGGGCGTCAATCACCTGCTTGGCGATTTCCTTCTCGGTCATAGGTGAATTATATCAGAAATGGTGGGCCGTAGAGGACTTGAACCTCTGACCTTCTGCGTGTCGAGCAGCCTGAACCGCGCAAAACCGGGCGATGACGGGGGTACTATACGCAAATCACGCAAGTGGGGCAAAGTGCGTAAGTTATTGGGGTACCGGAGGAAGCAGATGAGGTGACTTTCAGGGAGAGAGGGATGAACCGGAGAGAGAGGGGATGGCCAGAGAGAAGAGTTGGACTCACGCCAAGAGGCGGCGAGCCCGGCACAAAGCCGAGGCAGCGCTCAAGGAGCGGCGACGCATCATCGCCGAGACGCGGGATCGCACGGACACGTCGTACGCGGGAATGGTTCCCATCGCCGAGTACGGGGATCAGATGCTCAAGCTCCGACAACGATTGCCGGGCGTGCTCTCGATGAAGAAGGGCAAGAACGCGGTCTACAAGCCTGAAGACGAGGCGATGGCCTACGTGGGCTGCCAGCTCGCGGGGATCGTGAGGCTCAACCATATCGATCGACTCCTGCCCGAAGGGGTGCTCGCGGAGGCGCTGGGGATCCCGCAGTGGATGAGCGAGAACACCCAGCAGCGATTCCTCAAGCGCGCGACGGAGGAGACGCTCGACGGTGTGGACGGCCTGACGCGGAAGATCGTGGAAGAGGAGAGGGTCTCGTGGAGCGAGGCTCCGATCGAAGTGGACGGAGACGTGACGGGAGTGCCGCAGCGGGGCCGGAAACGAGAGGGGGTGGAAAGTGGGTACTGCGGGGGTCGTGGGCGACCGTGCTACCAACAGCCGCGGGTGACGGTGAACGGGGTGGTGTGGTGGACGGATCTCCGGCGGGGCAAGGACGCGTGCTTGGACCTTCCGGGGCGAACGCTGGAAACGGCCTCCAAACTGGCCCAGAAGTACCCTAAACGTGCGGTGTTTTCGCGGCTCGACGGCTACTGGGCGTCGAAGGCGAACCTTCGCGAGCACCAGGAGGCGGCGCAGAAGAACAAGAACTTGATGTATCTCATGACGATCCACGCCGGCGACATGAAGGAGGGACGGTGGGAAGACCTGGTCTCGCATGGAAAGGGGCCGTGGAAGCGGGTGAACTCGACGACGGTGTCACGGCCGGTGATCCCTTTCTGAGGGTGGGCGGGGTGGTCCCATCGGGCGATGAAGTAGATCCAAGCCTGCTTCGCGGCAATTCTTCAAGCAGACGTTGAAGTACTTCCGGCCATACGGCCGGCGTTCCCTAAGCCGCTCTCGACAAAAACAAAAGCCTCCGGTACATCGAGGGTGCTACCCGCGCGGACAACGAGCCCGCGCAGCCACTCAAGATACCGGAGGCTCCCTCGAACGTAATCTGCGGCTGGGCGGACTGCAAGAACTCCTTCGAGAAGCGTGGGAATCAGCGCTACTGCGGGAACACTTGCAGCTCAAGCGCCCGAATCGTCCAGAACCGACACGCCCAACGCCGGCATCGGTGCTCGGAGTTCGAGCAGCGCCGGATCGAGGCGCACAAATCCGGTCGCGCAATGTCAGCAGTTCGCCGATTTCTTCTATTTCGTCTATCACTGTGACCGCTGCCATGGCGAGCTACTCCGGCCGCCTCATCTGCGGACGGTGTATTGCTCCGACTCCTGCCGCCACGCCTTCCGGGAGGGCCGCAGGAGGCTCCTGCACCGTCACCCTTCGCTGGCCCGTCGCTGGAATCGGGAGGAGGATGAGATCGCCGCGGAGGAGATTTGCGATGGTCATGGCATATCCCGTTCCGGAAAACCCGGCTATCCTTCGCCCCCATGACGAATCCCACGACGGATCGCGCGCCCGTCGACCCCACGCGCGTCCGCACGCTGCCGCGCCACTTCGCCTGGGTGGATCACCGCCTGCGCGACCGGCTTTCGACGATGACGCCTGCTGAGATCGCGCTCCTCTTCTTTCTCCACCTTGTCGCCGATCGCACGGGGTGCAGCTTCTGGGCTGACAGCACGATCGCCAAGAAGCTCGGTCTCAAGGAAGGCGACGTCATCGAGGCGCGCTACGGCCTGCTCTCCAAGGGCCTGATCGCCTACCGCTACCCGCTCTTCCAGCTTCTGTCGCTCGAGGGCTCCCCATGATCCTCGTCCAGCACGTCCCCGTGGACCGGCTCCGGACCACGCTGGGCGTCCTTCGCGGCGAGCGCGGCGACGAGGGCGCGTTCCTCGCCCCGCTCCCCATCCGCGTCGCCCCGGTCGGCGACGGCATCTACGAGGTGATCGATGGCTTCAAGCGTCTGGCGGTCTGGCGTTCCGAGGGCCGCAAGGAAGTCCCCGTCGTGGTCGAGCTCGCCTCCGGGGTCGCCATGAAGGCCCGGCTCCTGTCATCAAATGCTCCTGCCCGCACGATCGGCCCCATGGACGAAGCCCACGTCGCGGCCTCGCTGGCCGATGACGATGGCCTGTCTCTCCTGGCGATCGGAAAGCTCCTGGGGAAGAAACGCGCCTGGGTCCAACGCCGCCTCACCCTCGCGCGCAAGCTTGCGCCGGCGCTCGGCTTCCTGCTTGATCACGGCAAACTCACCCTCTCGACGGCCCTGGGGCTCTGCGCCTTCGGCAAGACGGAACAGATGCACCTCTCCGGGGTCATCGATCGTCACGCTCTCAATACCCGGGAGGCCACCGCCTTCCTGGCAAGCCTCCGCGCCGTGGGGGACGGCCCCACCCGCGAGGCGCTTCTGCGGGATCCCCGGACGGCCCAACCGCCGCGATCAGCAGAGGGCGCGCCCGCCCTGGGCGGCACCGCCCAAGAAGCCGCCGCGGGACTGGGCGCTCTTGAGGATGCGCTCGGCGCTCTCTCCCGAGCCGACTACTCCGGCTTCTCCGACGCCGAGCGCCGCGTGCTTGAGGCGCGCCGACGGCGGGTCCTCGCCACGATTGCCGACTTCAAGGAGACCGATAATGACCCCAGAGGAACTCCAGGAGATCCAGGCCCTCGCGGGCCGGGGAATGTCGATGCGCGCCATCGCCCGGAGGCTGGGACGAAACCCCAAGACGATCCGCCGCGTCCTGGGAGCGCGGCCTCCGGCGCCGCGGCCCCCGTCGAAGCTGGAGCCCTTCAAGGAGGCTGCGCGCGAACGCCACGCGAGCGGGCTCTTCGCCCCCAGGATCCACCGGGAACTCCGGGAACTGGGCTACACGGGGTCGCTGACGATCCTCAAGGACTTCCTGCGGGGCATCGGCCCCAGGGAGAAGCCTTCCCGAAAGGTCTTCCGCCGCTTCGAGACGAAGGCCGGCAAGGAAGCACAAATCGACTGGAGCCCGTACCGCGTCAAGATCGCCGGGGTGGAGACCCTCGTCCACTGCTTCTCGATGGTCCTTTGCTTCTCCCGAAGGATCTGGATCGGCTTCTTCCGGAACGAGCGGCTGCCCAGCCTGCTTCACGCCCACGTTGAGGCCTTCGCCTACCATGGCGGTTTCTGTGAGCGCCTGGTTTACGACAACATGACCCAGGTGACGCTGGGGCGTGTGCGCGGGGAGCCCCTGTGGCATCCGAGCTTTCTCGAGTTCGCGAAGTTCTACGGCTTCAAGCCCTTCGCCCACAAGGTCAAGCACAAGGAGCGGTCCGGAAAGGTTGAAAGGCCGTTCTTCTGGATCGAGACGGATTTCCTCAAGGGCCGCACGTTCGCCTCCTGGGAGGATCTGAGCGTCCAGGCTATTCACTGGCTGGAGACCGTCGCCAACGTCCGCAAGCACACCACCATCCAGCGCCTCGTCCACGAGGCCTATGCCGAGGAGAAGCCGTTCCTGGTGGCATTGCCCGAGACGCCGTACCCGACCGACCGCCGGGAAGTCCGGAAAGTCCAGAAAGACGGCTACATCCCGGTCGATGGCTCCTTCTACCCCGTCCCGGATCATCTGGTAGGCCAGTGGGTGACGCTGAGGATCTATCCCTCACGGGTTGAGGTCGTCGACGCCGCCGGGAAGCTCGCCGTCGCCCATCTGGTGCCCGATACGCCCCGGCGTCTTCCGTCGGACTGGGGCCCGCCGCCCCCTCGTGAGCCCGCGATCTCGCGCACGGAGCTGGAAGCCGCATTCCTGGCCCGCTTTCCCGGCACGGCCGGGTTCCTGGATGGACTCCGGATCCGGATGAACGCCCTCACGCCCATCCACCTGCGGCAGATCGATCGTCTGACGGCGCTGTACGGGGAGGCGCGCGTGGCCGCCGCCCTGGAGCGCGCGACCCTCTACCGAAACTTCAACGCCGAGGCCCTCAAGCGCATCCTCGAGGTCGCCCATCCTAACGTGGTAGTCGAGCCGCCGGTGGTGCCGCTCACGGCCGGCCCCGAGGTCCTGGCCGTCCTCGATGACGTGGAGCCCGCGTCACCCCGAGATTACACGCTCGATTCCATGCCCCCCACGAAGGAGGAGAACGATGGCCAAGAAGACTGATCCGATCGAGGATCTGCGCTCGCTTCTGCTCGAACTCAACCTGACCACCGGGGCCCGGCGGCTCTCCGAGCTTCTCGGCGCCGCCGAGAAGGGACATCCGGCCTATTCGGAGTTTCTGGCCAGCGTGCTTGAGGCCGAGCAGGTCGCCCGCCGCGAGCGCAAGGTCCAGCGGCGGATGCGCTGGTCGAAGCTTGGCGCGGCGGTCCCGCTCGACGGTTTCGACTGGGCTGCCCGTCCTCAGCTCTCCGCCAAGGTCGTGAAGGAACTCCTCACCGGCCGATTCATCGACGAGCACCGCAACGTCATCCTCGTGGGGAAACCCTCTACGGGGAAGACCTCGGTCGCGAAGGCCATCGGCCACGCCGCCTGCCAGCGGGGCCTCTCCGTCTACTACGGCACCCTCGCGCAGATCCTCGAGACGCTTCACGCCTCGCGCGCGGACGCCACCTATCGCAAGGCCTTCCGCCGCGTGACGCTGCCCGATCTCCTTGTCCTCGACGACTGTGGGTTCGACACCGGCCTGGGCCGCGAGGCGGCCAACGAATTCTTCCGGCTCGTCTGCACTCGTCACCGCACGCGATCCATGGTCGTCGTTACGAATTTGCCATTTACGAAATGGGACGAGTTTCTCCCGTCGCCTGCGCAGGCCGTGGCGCTCGTCGATCGCCTGGTGGACCAGGCGACGATCCTCCGCTTTACCGGCAAGCCTTGGCGCACTCCCAGGGAAATCCACGGCGCACCCCTCGATGGCGAATAATCACCCGCAACTTCCGATCCCGTCCCGTCCATGGTTATATGGGGCAGGGATGAGAAAGCGGATCGGGTGGGTTGTGGCCGTGGTGGCGCTTCTGCTCGGAGTTCCGCTTCTCCTGGTCTGCAGCCTCCACTGGCAGGCCTCCACGGCGCTGGCCCGGCACGACCGGGATCTCCAGGAGCTCATCGAAAGGTTCCGCGCACGGGCTCAGGCGCGTTGGTGCGCGTTCGGCGATCCGCTGCCAGGCGACCCGGCACCCCTCTACGATCGGGTGTACGCCCGCTTCAATGATATGACCGACGAGGAGGAGCGTGCTATCCGTCGGGACGATCCCGATGATCGCGAGATCGCGTCCATCCTTCTCCGGTACGCACCAACCATCGACGTCCTCCGCGAAGCGCTCCGCCGATCCCCTTCGGGGGCTCGAATCCTGGAGGACTACCAACGCAACGATGGGCTGGACAAAGCAAAGAAGTATCTCGTCGCCGTCGTCGAGCACCAAGCACGCTGCGGACGATCGGCTGAAGCCCTGGAAAGCTACTTTCTTCTCATGGGGATGTTTCAGAACGAGACCTGGGAGGCGGGCGCTTTCAGCTCCCTTCGGGCAGTGGAAGATCTGGAACTGTTCGGAAAGATCCTCAAGGACCATTTGTTGACGATCGCCGACCTGGACCGTCTCCTGGCCCGGTTCGATGGGCTAGAGCGAGCGCGCCCGACGCTGCAGGACGAACTTGATGCCGAGGAGATCCGACAGCGGATGCTGGTCTCCGACCCGAACAAGGACGAGATTATGGCCGGAACGTACAAGATCGGCATCTATCGGCCCATCCAGCCCTCCTGGAAAACCCTATGGTCCCGCAACATCTCGCGGGCGAAGTCGCTGTCGGAGGTCGAAGAGCATTTTCGCGTGCGGCGCGAGATCGCCGCAAGACCCTGGCCGGAACGGGAGCCGGCGGCGACGGCCTACCTGAAGACACAGATCGGCCGCTGGCTTGATCCGCCTCAAGGGCACGGGCTTCAGACCGAACGTGAAGAGTGTTATAAAACCTACGCGGCGCAGACGCGGGTCCTGATGCACGCGGCGTTGGAAGTCGCTCGTTATGAAGTGGATCATGCCGAGTTTCCGGGCGCGGTCCCAGGAACTCCGCGATCCCCGCGTTCGGGGCTGCCTCTAGTCCTGATCGATGGCGAGGTCGTCGATGCCGGTCCGAATTTCAGCTTTAGGATCCCGGTCCGGCGCCGCCACTGACTCAGCCCAGGAACTCCTTCATCAGCCGCAGCCCGTCGACCGGGCATTCCGTAGCATTACCTACCAAGCTGAATAACGCGAAGTGGTCGTAGAACCTTAGATTCCGGATGTAGACCTTCGCGGTGGTTGCTGGCGAAAAAGGGACCACCCCGCCCGGCGCCTGCTCGCCGGGGAGCACCTTGACCGGGCGGTCTATGGGACCGGCTCTCCGACGATCTACCTGGGGTAACGCCCTGCCGATGTGGGGGTTGCGCGTCCGTCCCTATTGGGTCAGCGAACCGAGGATGGGATCACCGGCCGTGACACCATCGGCAGGACTGCTGCACCGAGGTATGCCCTGATTTCACGCGTTCCCAAGAAGCTCGAAGTCCGAGGAGAATTCTTCAGCTCCGGCATCTGGATCCGCAGAGCGGGGGGGATCCTTCACGGAAAGATGCTCACCCATTCGGATCTCGAGCTCCCGGAAGAGCTGGCCACGAGATTCACGGAATGGTTGAGACGACACGATCTCCATGGCAAAAAAGCGGGTTTTGACGTCGGGACCTTCGATGCGATGGGAACGGTCTTGGCAAGAGAGCTCCAGGACCACGTTGGCCCCTGGAGCACCGTGAAATACGCCAAAGCAGGACCACTTTCGATCCTTCGTTGGATCGGTTCCCGACTACGTCCGAAACGCTCCAAGGGAACGTCCGGCTAGACACGTCAGTCAACAGGACTGACGCACCCCGGCGCCCCTCATCGAGCAACTCCCAGAGTGAGTCGGAGCTTGCCCCGTTTCACGCGGACGTCCTGCAGCACGAGTTTCGCAAACGAATGTCCCGCGTCTTGTGGCCGAAGGGTGTAGACGGGCTTGTGGTCGAGCACCCCCCGGAGAATCCACGTCACCGCCCCCTGGGTCCTTTCCAGGTACCCCTCGGGGTGCCGTTCGACCGTCAATCGCTCGACCTTCAGATCGTCGGCAAAGAACGCGCCCCGGGGGGCGTCATATCGAATGCGAGAGGAGACTTCGGCAGTCCCCCTCAAGGGCTTGCCGAAGCCCGGCAGTCCCACCCCGATCTTGACCGAAAATCCGATTCGGTCGGAGGTCTCCGGCAGATTGACGACGGGCTCGCTCAGATCGACCTTGATCAGATGCAGGTAGGTCTTCTCGACGGGGAACGATGTCTCCAGAGCCTTTTGAATCTCAAACTGATCCAGCTCAATGACGACCGTGTTTCCAACGAGAAGCCAGGTTACAAACGCGGCGGCCGCCGCAAGCGGAAGAACGAGGATCAGGAGAGCCTTCTTGACCATCGAGAAGGATCCTACTCAATCTTGGTCGTTCGAGGTAGGTTCGGCCGGTCCTCACTCCGGCCAGCGCCGCCGCGACCGTGCGGCACGCCGACCTCGGTGCCCCTTCCCTTAGTCCCGAGAGTTCACTCCCTTCTTCCAAGGCGAGAAGCCCTCTGCAACCTAAGTAAGAAAGTGAAGTCTTTCTCCAGGGGAGCTTCCGTTAACGTCCGAGCATCGTATCCGGTGGAATTATCCTAGGCGTTCTGATTGGCGCGATCTTCCGAATCTTCCAACTCTCGTTAAAAGGCGGGCTCGTCAGTGGTGAACGAGATCCTGAAGAGATCTCCAACTCCGCAGGGCAGAAGTTTTCGGCCTCCAAGTCCTAGATCGTGATCGGCGTCGCCCCCCCCAATCTGCCGACCTCAATCAGGAGGACCTCGCGTCGCGGCTTCCCAACATCATGCTGACGATGAAAGAGGTTCCGTCGTTTGCCGTGTCCCCTTAAATGGACGTCATTTCGGCTTTTCGCCCGCGTCCTTGACTTCTTGGGGTTCGGGGAAGCGCTCGCCCAGCTTGCCCTCGCTATTGGTCTCCAACTGTTTTCCGGTCACGTCCACCTCGGGAACTTCACACGTCATCCAGTAGTCGTGCACCACGGACAACAGCTTCCTGAGGCCATCAAGCCCGTTGGGCTTGCAGTGGTAGGAACTGGCTCCCAGCATGTACCCCGTCTTGATGTCGTCGGGATCGGCGGAGGCCGAGAGGATGACCGTGGGAATGACGGCCCAGGCCGGATTGCGCTTGAGGAAAGCGAGGACCTTGAACCCGTCGCCCTGGGGCATTTTCAGGTCCGTCATCACGAAGCTCGGGTAGGCGAACTGGTTTCGGTCGGAGTAACGGCCCTCGCCCTTCATGTAGGCGATCGCTTCATCCCCGCTGCAGACCAAATGGATGGGACCTTTCACCCCGATCTTGCGGAACCCCATCTCGATGATTTGCCGGTCGTCCGGGTTGTCCTCCGCGACGAGAATCGTGGCGTAGTACTTTCGCATTTGGGTGACCCTCTTCTATAGGGAAGGGAAACGAAGCGAGGCGCTCCCGGCTGTCGCGTCTCGTCGAGCACGCCCTTCAAGGTGCTCTTCAGGAATTCGCCCACGATCGGCCTCGAGATGACATCCACTGATCGTCATCGAGATAAAGTCGGGTAAGGGCGATAGGAGGATCCTCAGAAGAGTGCGCGGACATGACCGGGACGGTCTTGAAGACTTGTTCATGGTGCGGATGGTCACCCGGTCCGTACTTCAATGAAGCCGTAGTATCTTTCTACCAGCTGCTGAGCCGAGAGACTAAGGGATGTTACGAGAGCTTGAACGAATCCACGCGAATCGCAGTACCAGAAGCACGACCCGGAGGGAAAGGATGCCCGTGGACTTGCGGGGTGGGCTTC
>DATGFI010000431.1:0-3848 GCA_035309205.1 Planctomycetota bacterium
CTCTTCGCGCTCGCAGTCTTCTTGGTCATATTTCTTTGCATGGTTTTCCGTGGTGACAAGGATTCAGCACCCTCTGACTCTAGGAATGACCCTAAGGATCCTCCGCTGCTTGGAGACTAGAAGTGTGCCCCCAACCTGCCACCATAATGCGTAACTCCCGCCCCTCCGGATTCGGGATGACCATTCTGGTGGGAGGGGTTCTCCTCCTCACAACCTTGGCAATCCTGAGTGTCTTGCCACTCCTCGAATGCCCGGAATGCGACGGCGGCAAGAAGTCCGTTTTCAGCGGCGCTAAGACTGATCATGGCTGGGTATGGGCGGGATGCCCGAGGTGCAACGATTCCAAAAGGGAATCCCTGTTCAAGAGATGGCGATGCCAGAACAGCGACGTCGATCGCTAACCTTCCTGCTGGTGGGATTCGTCCTGCTGGTGACGGTGGCGGGGCTGTTCGCGCTCGTTCCGTTGATGGTGTGCCCTAACTGCGAGTTGACCCGAGCGCAGATGGGCCACAATAACAACTGGAAACCCGGGATGCCGGAGGCACCCCTTCCGAAGTGCGGGTATTGTAGGAGTCAACGAAAGGCCACTCTTCTGAAGCATTGGATCTGGGTTTGGTATCACCCGAAGTCGACATAGGAAAGTGATTCCGAGGGCCTTCCCATGAACCTGCTCCTGGCTGCTGCGCTCCTCATGCAGGACAAGACGGCAGAGGAGACATTCAAGTCGCTGCAGGAATCCATTAGGGTCGCCAAAACGGTCCAGGTGACTTACCGAGTCGTCATACAGGGATCCGACCAAGGGAAGGCAATGGCGGAATTTACCGGCGATATGCTCCTCAAGGATGGCAACAAGGTTTACCTCTCGGCGTACATGGATCCTGCCGGAACACTGGTGGTGGTCTGTGACGGCTCCAGTGTGGTTCGAATGCGTTATCCTTCGCTGACGCAACCTGTCAAGGTGAAGGCTCCCGAAGATCTCAGGGACCAAGCGAGCCAAACAGTGCCGCTCCGCTCTGCCCCGTTCAAGTACCCCATGGATCCGGTATGGCGTCTGTTTGAACCCGGAATCCAGGAAGCTGTGCCGCTTAAGTTCCTTCCCACCGAATTCGAGTGGGGTGTTGAAGAAGCGAACGCAAAGACACTGACGTACACGGATAAGGGCGTGGATTATTCGCTGAAGAACAAGTTGTGGCTTGAGCCGAAGTCGTCGAGGCTTCTGAAGCAGGTTGAGACGTTTAGCCTTACTACAGGCTTCAGCGGCACGAGGACCACGACCTATAGCAAATTCATCCTCAACGCCGACATCCCCGACGAGAAATTCAAGCTCCCGGAGGAGAAGAAGTAGCACGTCATGGGAATTGAGAAGCGCTCCGTCGCGATAGTATTTGTTCCGGTGGGACTCCTCGGCTTGGCGCTGCTTCTTGGATTCTACTTCGGGGCATTTCGGCATCGAGGAGACCCGCTCTCCAACGATCCCGTCCACAAAGGTGCCTGGGAAATGGCGGAGCAATCCGCCGAGATTCATTGTCGCTTCCGGGTTGCTGACACTAGACGCACGATGGAGGTTGTTGGAGCCGCCTTGCATCTCTACAGAGTGGAGCACGGCAGATACCCCGCCAGATTGTTGGATCTTGCGGAGAGGCCGAGCGAGATTGACCCGAGCGCTTGGCGTTTGGGCGGATATCTTGGCCAGATTCCCCTCGACGGCTGGGGCAATGAGTTTGTCTATCGCGTTCAAGGTCGGAATAGAGAGTCCTACGACTTGATCTCCTTGGGAATGGATGGAAGAGAGGGTGGTGAAGGATTCGATGCCGATATCCGCTACGAGAAGGACAAGCTCCCAGAGGAGAAGAAGTAGGATTTCGGGGGATTCGGACTGCGTGGGGAACTATTCATGGGCCTCGGCTCGAAACAGTCAAAGGGAGGACAAACGGGACGTATTGCCCCTGGTTGCAGGCGCCGAAAACCGACCTAACCTCATGAAGCCGAAGGGGATCTGCCATTCTGAGAATGGCGAGGGCGACGGGGCTCGAACCCGCAACCTCCAGCGTGACAAGCTGGCGCTCTAGCCAATTGAGCTACGCCCCCTCGGGGTGTCGGGCGACTAGTCTATCGCGCCGACGCCTACAGTCAAGATGAAATGACTCCTCAGGAATTGCAGGAAGTCGCAACTCGAGGCTGCACTTACGATCCTCGACACCTGCCCGCCTGTCTGCTATCCTCCTGCGCACATGACAAGCGATGACGAAGAACCAGCCCCGCCCGGCTTCAACACCCTGGGACTCAATCCGGCGCTCCTGAAAGCCGTCCAAGAGCTCGGGTTCGCCCATCCCACGCCCATCCAGACCAAGGCCATTCCGCCGGTCCTGGACGGACGCGACCTGATCGGTTGCGCCCAGACCGGCACCGGCAAGACCGCCGCCTTCCTCCTGCCCGTCATGCATCGCCTGATGGCCGGACAGAAGGGGGGCACCCGCGTCCTGGTTCTCGAGCCGACCCGCGAGCTCGCCGCCCAGGTCGAGGAAGATTTCCGGGACCTCGGCAAGCACTCCCACCTGCGCTGCGCGACCGTCTACGGCGGGGTCGGGTTCGGCAACCAGACCACCGCGCTGCGCCAGGGCTTCGACATCATCGTCGCGACGCCTGGACGCCTTCTGGATCACATGGAGCGGGGCAACGCCCGTTTCGACAAGCTCACGGTCCTCGTCCTGGACGAGGCCGACCGCATGATGGACATGGGCTTCATGCCCGACCTCCGGCGCATCATCCACAAGCTCCCCAGGGTTCGCCAGACCCTCTTCTTCAGCGCCACCATGCCGCCGGAGATCGAGCGGCTCTCGCGGGAAATCCTGAAGGACCCGATCTCGATCGACGTGGGCCGCCGCCCGACGCCCGCGACCGGCATCACGGCCGCCGTCTATCCGGTCGCCCAAAACCGGAAGACGTCGCTCCTCACGCTCCTCCTCCGCAGCCCCAACATGAATTCCGTGCTCGTCTTCACGCGCACCAAGCATCGCGCCGAGCGCCTGGGCGAACAGCTCCAGAGCCGCGGCTTCGCCGTCGCCATCATCCACGGCAACCGCAGCCAGGGGCAGCGCGAGCAGGCCCTGGACCAGTTCAAGGCCGGCAAGGCGATGGTCCTGGTCGCGACCGATATCGCCGCCCGAGGCCTCGATATCCAGGACATCAGCCACGTCATCAACTACGACGTGCCCAATACCGCGGAGGATTACGTTCACCGCATCGGCCGCACCGGGCGCGCCCAGGCGATCGGCGACGCCTTCACCCTCGTCGCGTACGAGGAAGAGGCGGCGATGAGCGAGATCGAGAAGTCCCTCGGGACGACGCTGCCGCGCATCACGCGTCCCGACTTCGATTACGGCCAGTACGTGCCTCTGCCTCCGCCTCCTCCGCAGCCCACTGCCGTCCCGCCCTCGCAGGGCATGCACTCCAATCGGAAACCGCTGCAGAGGCGGCGCCGCCTCTAGACCAAGGAGGCTTTCCCCGTGTGCCTTTGCGGCGTCGTGGTTCTCCGGGGGTCGCCATGAGGATCTCCGCTCTGCGGGCCCTTGAGGTCCTGGACTCCCGCGGCATGCCGACGCTCAAGGTGTCGATGGAGGTCGACGGGGGCCTGGGCGAGTTCTACGTCCCCGCCGGAGCCTCGACGGGGAAGGCGGAGGCGAAGGAGCTTCGCGACGACACCGCCCGGTACGGCGGGAAGGGCGTCCGGAAGGCGGCCGTGCGGGTGCTGTCGATGGCCGCCCGCCTCCACCGGGCGCGTTTCGACACCCAGGCGGAGTTCGACGCCCTGCTCGAGGAGGAGGACCTCGCCGGCAACGTCTCCCTGG
>DATGFI010000432.1:0-3301 GCA_035309205.1 Planctomycetota bacterium
CGTGCCCTACGGCTGTTCCAAGCGGAAGGCCGCCGAGGCGGCGCTCCCGCCCAACGCTGCCGGGAAGGCAGGTCCGGACTCGGATCTTCCCCCTTCCCCGCAGGGAATCGGGGAGACGATCACGTTGGGGCAGAAATACGATGCGCTCATCAGCCGCTGGGGCGGAGATCTCTCCAGCACGAAAGTCGACTTGGACGCGACGCGCAAGGAGTTCGAGGCCCTCCGCTCCCAGATCAAGGATGAGCGAGCCGCACAGGACAAGGAGAAACGGGATCTCGAAGGCACCCTTCGGAAGCTGAAGGAAGGGCTCCTCCAGAGTGTGCCGCCGTCCCCAAACCCCGCACCCGCCGCGCCTTCCGATCCGAACAGTCATGCGACGTCTCCGGATGCCGTCCAGGGGGGTGGCGCCCTCCGCGCCATCGACCTCGGCGGCGTTCCCCCCAAAGAGAAGAAGGACCCGCGGCGGACCGTCCGGATCCCGACTGCTGCGGGCGGAAGGGCGACCCTCCTGAACGGGACCTGGGCGCCCGTCACGGGGGAACCTGGCCCGGTGCGACTCCGCTTCGATGCCGCGATCCTGGGGCCCAACCAGGCCCGGATTCCCCTCAAAAATTCCTATCTGATCGGCAAGGCCACGGGCGACGCCAACAGTTGCCGGGTTTCCATCCAAATCGAGAAGTTCTCCACCGTGAAGGAAAAGGGCGAAGCGATCGAAACGAAAGCCCTGGGATTCGTGGTCGGGGACGATGGCCTGGAAGGCGTCCCGGGAACCTACGAATGGCGCGCGTGGGAATTCGCGCCGCTCGCGGTCGCGACCGGAGGCCTCCAGGGGATCTCCGGCGCGCTCGCCCAGACCCAGATGACGACAACGGTGAATCCCCTGGGCGGGGTCTCGAGCGCCGTTACGGGCGACTCGATGAAGTTGGCCGGCTACCAGGCCGCCGGCGGCGCCTCCGGGAAGCTGGGAGAAATCGTCGCTGAACGCATGAAAGAGATTCGTCCCGCGGTTTCGACGCCGGCCAACCGGCAAGTGACCGTGGTCTTTCTAGACGGCGTCACGCTGGAGGGTCTGGACGTCCAGGAGATCGATGATGGAACAGAGAATGACCCGTATCGCGGCCTCGATACTCATCGCTAGCATCCTGGCCGGCTGCACGGCCGGTCCTGGGAAGAGCGCGGAGTACCGACCGGTTCCGCTCTCGGAGATCCAGGATCCGCTCGTCCAGGCGAAGAACTTCACCCCCTGGCGGCCGCCTCGCCAGATGGCGGCCTTCATCCATCCCCATGAGGACCGGGAGCCGGGAATCATGATCGCCGGCCACTGGATCATGGTCCTGCTCGGCGAAGGGAGCTGGTACTTCCAGGACGACGTCGACCGCGAGCCGGTCCCGGACGCCGAAGCCGGCGAGGGGGACGTCCGCGCGGCGCTCGGCGCCATCTCCGTCCCCCGCGATGCCGTCATCCCCTACCGTCCGAAGGAAGGAGCGAAACCGTGAAGAGGTCCCTGAACACGCCGGACCGGGCGTCGCTCGCCGGCCACCTGCTCTATGACTCCTACGACTCGGAGGGACAGGTCTTCGTCCACCGGGATGGGTCGCTTGCCATCGCCTGGCAGATCGGGATGAGGGATGCGGAAGTGGCAGAGGCGGAGGAACTCCGCACGCTGGCCGATCAGGTTGCGGACTGCTTCCGGCACCTTCCCGCGAACGCGGCCGGCCAGTTTATTCTCGCGACCGATCGCGACGTCCGGCCGCGCCTCGAGCAGTTCAAGCAGGCGAGCTCGGAACCCGGGCTCCTGGAAGGACTCTTCGACGCCCACGGGGAGATGCTCCGGACCCTCTCCATCCCCCATGCCGGAACCATCTACGCGGCCCGCTGCCTCCGGCTCTACGCCACCCTCCGAGTCTTTCCGGACCTCGGCACGAAAGAAGACGCCCTCCAGGAGAACTACGCCCGGGAGAAGAAGGTGCTTCTTGAGCATGCGCAGGCGCTTGAAAACTTCTTCACCCAGATCAGCCTCCCCTCGCGGAGGCTGGACGTCGGCGAGCTCGTGACGCTCCTCTTCCGGATGCTGAATCCCGACCGCGCCCGGGAGCTCGGAGCGCGTCAGTACCGGGAGGACTTGCCGATCCGCGACCAGGTCGTCCGGTCCGCCGTCAAGTTCGACTACGACTCCGGCGTCATCACCATCGACGGGCTTTCGACCAAGGTCCTCTCGATGGTCCAGATCCCGGCCGAAACCCGGGCGGGGATGCTCTCCCGCTCTCCCCTCTCGGGGATCGGGGTCCTCGATCTTCTGCCGGAGGCCGTTCTCGTCTTCAACTTCGGGGTGCTCGACGACAGCGTGATGCGCCACCGCTTCGAGAAGCGGGATGCCTTTGCCTGGCGGCAGCTCCAGGGCCCCAGGAAGAAGCTGGAGCTGATCAAGATCAAGGAGGACGCCGAGACCGCGCTCGACGAGCTCATGAACGGACGGCGCGCGCTCATGGTGCGCTTCCACGTCATCCTCTCGGACCCATCGCCCGAACTCGTCCGGGAGAAAGCCCGGGCGGTGATGGGCGCGATCGACCGTCTGGGGGTCGAGATGATCGAGGAGGATGCCCTCGGCCTCAACATCTACCTGCAGTCGCTTCCCATGATGTACCACCCGGAGAGCGACAAGGGCCTGAAGCGTGCCTTCACCATGATGTCCTCGAACGTCGCGGACATGCTGCCCCTCTACGGCTCCTATCAGGGCACGAGGACTCCGGACGTGCTCCTCCAGAACCGGAGGGGGGAGCTCGTCTTCTTCTCCCCCTTCGACTCCGACGTGGCTCCGCATACGGTCGTCACGGGAGTCTCCGGGGCCGGGAAGAGCTTCATGATGAACTACACCCTGGCCTCGGCTTTCCGCCGGGGCGCCCATGTCATCATCATCGACAAGGGGAACAGCTATAAGAACCTCTGCGAACTCATGGGCGGTCAGTACGTCGTCTTCGATCCGAACCGCCCCCTCCGAATCAACCCCGTCGGCCGCGCGGAGGACATGGACAAAGAGCGTCTCATCTTCGTGAAATCGGTCCTTTCCGAGATGTGCGCCCAGGGTGAGGAGCCGATCCGGAAGGAAGAGCGCACGATCCTCGAAAACGCCATCCTCCGCGCGGTCGAGGCGAAGAAGACGGGCGAAGTCATTCTGTCGGATGTCTACCGCGCACTACTCGAAGAGGTGAAAACCGGCCCCCGATCGCTCGGCCGGGACATGGACCGCCTGGTGCTCTCGCTCAAGCCGTTCGTGGGAAACGGAGCCTACGCCGGCTTCTTC
>DATGFI010000433.1:0-2958 GCA_035309205.1 Planctomycetota bacterium
CTGGTCGCAAGGTGGAAGGCCAGGGCCAGGATCAGGAGGACCCCCAGGACGACCCAGAGCATCTCATGCGTCAGGATCTCCTTCCAGAGGGGGTCGTCGTCATCATGCATCGAAGAACCAGGAAAGGGCCCCGAGCCCCACGGAAGACGGTGCTTCCGGATTCCTCCTCCCGGCTCCCCGCGGCAGGGAGTAGGGCTTCGCGCCTGTGCGCCTTCGCGGGGTCCGTCTCAGCGAGGATAGGAAACCTCCACGAATTTGGCGCCGGCGGGAACCTTGATCGCCCCGCCGGTCGCCGGCGCTTCCTTGCCGTCGATTCGGGCATTGAGCTTCTCGGGGACCGGGATGAGAAACCCTTCCGGGGGGGCGCATCCGGGGCCGAGCTCGAAGGTGCGGTTGTTGTAGGCGCCCTGGTACTTGAAGCTGAGCGGGCCGAACTCCGTCGGGAACTCGCTCACCTCGATCGCCTCGAGGGTCCACTTCTCGGGGATGCCGCCGAGCAGGCGCAGCGACTTCCCTTCGGCCTTTGCGAACTGCAGCTCGGTCTTGGCGACGGCCTCCGCGCAGCCCTTCACGCCCAGGATCGATCCGGCCAGGTTGCCGTAGTACTCTCTCGCCGCGACCTCGTCGGGGACCTTGAGCGCCCGTTTTCCGATCAGTTTTTCCCATTGCGCGGTGGCCTGGTCCAGGGCATCCTCCGGCACGGCGCCCGCAAGATCCGGGGTCGTGACGAAGAAGAATTGGCTCACCCCGGGGTCGCATTTGAAATCGAACTGAAGCGAGGACGCCGCCGGCTTCCCCGCGGAGGCGATCGTCGCCGAGGAGGAGTCCGGGGCGGGATTCCGCAGGCCGACTTTGAGGTGACCCTCGCGGGGATCCTCTCCGTGGTTCATGACGTGGTACCGCGCGACGTAGCCTTTGCCGAACGGGAACAGCAGCTGGGTCACCTCCCAGTCCCCGGATTTCCAGTTGACCTGCGGGAAGGGCAGCGAATCCCTGTAGAGGGTGATGCGCGGCTTGCTCTCTTCGGGAAGGAGCGGCGCCTTCTCCTTGGGGTCCTCGAGCGAATGTTCGAACACGGCCGTCTTCACGCCCCAGCGGCCGCGGCTGTCGCAGGCCGCCAGGTCGCCGCTTTCCGGGAGTCCCGTCAGGAGGATCCCGTCCGCACGGCTCAGATCCCGGAGGACGACGCTTGCCGCCGGCCCCGAGGGCTTCGCGCAGCACGCGTCGTGGCATTCCTCCGACTTCTCGGAGCAGCCGGCGACGACGAGAAGGAGAGCTCCCATGCAGGTCTTGTTCATGTCGCCCATCCTATCACGGCTCGGAAGCATTTCAACGGGATCTCCATCTCGCTCGGCGGCCCTCCTTCCGGGGCGCCGAAGCAGGCGAGGACCGCGCCGCGCGACTCCCGAAAGGAACGTCGAGGCCATAAGAACGGAGGTCTGGTTTGGACGATCGCTTTCCCCTCCGGACGACGGCTCCGCCGGGCTCAGCAGCGTCATTCCCAAGGCCGAAGGGAGCGGACCGCCGACCCTGGCCCAAGGAGCCGGCGGCAGCCGATCGCTGGAGGAACGGGCAGGGGGCCCGACGGGGCGGTGCCGGGATCTGGCGACGTCGCCTTATTCGGCTGTCCAGAGCCGGAAGGCCTCGATCCACTCGGCACCCTTGGGGGGCGGCTTCGGAAGCGGCAGGTCCAGGAGAGGGACCCCGATCTTCTCGCTGCCTCGGGTGCAGATCGCCAAGATCTCATCGTCCTCGCCGACTGCCAGGCCCCGGACGACGGCCGGAAGGCCGCCCAGGGCGGTCTTGAAGGGGAAGCGGAGGTGCTCCTCCAGGGCTTCGTAGAAGCCCATCTGCTGCTCTTCCTCGTCCTCCGTGTCCTGGAGGGCCCGGTGGATGAGATCCTCGAGCCTCGATTTCTTCCAGCGCTTCAGGGGAAGGCGCTCGCGGGGTTTCTTCCTCACGGGAGAGTCTAGCGCCGACGGACCTTCTTTTTTGATTTCTGCTGCGGACGCCGCTTGGCGATGCTCCGCTTGGCTGTCTTGGTTCGCAGGACCTTCTTCTTGGCCTTCTTCCTGGCCCCGGGCGAGCTTCCGCCTCCGCCGTTGGAATGGCTGCCTCGGGGAAGCTCCGTCTTGGTCCAGGTCTCCGGCTCGGGGTCCGGATCCCTCCAGATCCTCGTCCGACGCACCCCGGTGCTGCCCAGGATGTCGAACTTGGTTCGGTCCTGGCCGATCGTGATCAGGATTTCAACGTCGCCGTTGCTCTTGTACGTGACCCGGGTGGTCACCGGGGGGGTCTTGGTGATGTCGGCGTACGTGTGGATGAGGTCGCCGTTGGGCTTCGTCTTCTGGGAAAAGGGCGTCTCCGGGCCGGGAGGATGCGGGTCGGGCGGGTCCTTCGTGATGGTTTTCGTGGCAACGGTCTTGGAGTAGGTGGTGATGGTGGACCCGTTCTTGACGGAGACGTCGCCGCCCGGCGCAAAAGTGACGCTTTCGGTCGGCGAATAGCTGAAGGTCGGCATTCTTCTCCTCCCAGTCCTGGGGATATATCGGCAGGGTTCACAAAACCCTGCACTGGATCATCCCAAGGACCGTGCCCCCGGATCCGGTTAATACGATTCTGGAAAGTGGTTCGCCCGGGAATTCAGCGGCTCTTCGGAGATATCATGGATGCCATGGACGACCGATCGGCGGCCAAGGCGCCCTCCCTGGCCTCGTCCCTCCTACGCGGCAGTCTTGGTTTTGCCGCCGTCGGCCTGGCGGCTTTCGCCGTCTGGGCCGGGGCGGGGAAAGGGCTGAGCGCGCGCTTCGGGGAAGGGGGCTTTTATGCGGTCGTCGCGGCCGTCTTCCTGGGCCTTTCCGGCCTGGTCCTCCACCCGCTGGTTCAGGGTCCGAAGGCCTTTGTCCGCTTCATGAGAATCTTCGTCCCGGCCTTCCTCGCCTATGCGGGGGTCTGGTG
>DATGFI010000434.1:0-4041 GCA_035309205.1 Planctomycetota bacterium
ATCAGCATGCCGGGGCCCGGCACCACCGAGCGAACCCGGAGCGCTGCGGCCGCGCTGGCGGCTCGTCTGGGCGTGTCCTTCCGGGAAATTCCGATCGCGGCGGCGGTAGAGCAGCATTTCAAGGATATCGGGCACGATCCCTCGCGGCACGACGTGGTGTATGAGAACTCGCAGGCCCGGGAGCGCACCCAGATCCTCTTCGACCTGGCGAACAAGCACCAGGGAATCGTGGTCGGGACGGGCGACCTGTCCGAACTGGCGCTGGGCTGGTGCACGTACAACGGGGACCACATGGCCGGCTACGGCGTGAACGTGTCCGTGCCGAAAACGCTCGTGAAGCACCTGGTTCGGTGGCACGCGGTCCATGAGGCCGATGCGCCGACTCGGACGGTCCTGGAAGGGATCCTGGCGACGACCATCTCGCCGGAGCTCCTGCCCCCGTCGGCGACGGGAGAGATCGCGCAATCGACGGAGGAGGTAGTGGGCCCCTACGTCCTCCACGACTTCTTCCTCTACCATCACCTCCGCTGGGGGTCGGGGCCGCGGAAGATGTTGGCATTGGCGGCGCTGACGTTCAGCGGGGAATTCTCTCCCGACCTGATCCGGCGTTGGCTGCGCGTCTTCATCGAACGCTTCTATCGGCAGCAGTTCAAGCGGACCACGCTTCCGCCCGGCCCCAAGGTGGGCTCGGTCAGCCTCTCCCCGCGAGGCGACCTGAGGATGCCCGACGAGGTCGACCCGGAAGCATTGCTCCGGGATCTGTAGCCGGACGCGCGGTCCTCCGGGCGGGGGGAGGACGGGGCGTCTCGGAGGCTACTGTGGACCGCGGGGCTGGTTCGTCCTGCGCCGGTCCGTCCACGAGAATCCCAGGCGGCTTCCGTCGTTCTCCGAGCTGTGCTGGGAGATCTCGATCCGATAGATCGTCCCATAGGGAATGAGATGCAGCGTCGTGTCGCAGGCATCTGTGCCGTTGCGATACGCCCGCAGCGCGAGATAGCCGTCGGCCATGTCCTCGATGCGGCAGACGTCCATCGTCGTCCCGTCCACCAGATAGAGCGTCAACTTGTGCGCCTGGTCCTTGGTGGGTTCCACCAGGTCCGCGAGCGTGACGTTGAAGAACGTCCGGTTGAACGGGACATCCCCTGCGCCGCCGCCGATCAGCTGCACCGCCATTTCATCTCCCTTTGGGACCAACTCCGATCCTAGCGCGGCGGGGCGCGCGCCGCAATGGTGGGACGGTCATGCCCGGGCGCGGTGGCTCTCCTCGGTCAGCGTCCTCAGGTGCGCGAGGATTTCAGGGGTCAACGCGCCGGGAGACATCCGCCAGCCCCAGTTGCCCGTCGCGACGCCGGGCCGGTTCATCCGGGCCTCGGAGCCCAGGTTGAGCAGGTCCTGCACCGGCACGATCGCCGTGTCGGCCGGCGAGTCCAACACCGCCCGGATCATGACCCATGCGATGTCCGTTCCGTCCGTCTTGAGGTACCGGTGAACCCAGTCCCGGGTCCCCGGGTGGTCGATCGCCTCATACCAGCCGCGCGACGTGTCGTTGTCGTGGGTGCCGGTGGCCGCGAGCGAGCGCTTGGGATATTTGTGCGGCAGATGAGTCTGCGCCGGATCCCAGCCGAAGCCGAACTGGAGGACGCGGATCCCCGGCAGGTCGAAGCCGTCGCGCAGCTTCTCGACCTCCGGCGTGACGACGCCCAGATCCTCCGCGATCAGCTCGAGGGAGCCGCTGGCCCGCTTCAGGCGCTCGAAGACGGCGCCGCCCGGACCCTGGATCCAGCGGCCTTTCAGGGCGGTTTTCAGGCGCGCCGGCACCGCCCAGGCGCGGTGGAAGCCGATGAAGTGGTCGATGCGGACGGCGTCGAAGCGGGCGAGCGTGGTGCGGAATCGCGACATCCACCACGCGTAGTCGAGCGCGCGCATGCGATCCCAGTTGTAGAGTGGAAAGCCCCAGAGCTGGCCGTCCTTGGCGAAGTCATCGGGCGGCACGCCCGCCACGCGCATCGGACGGCCGTGGCGGCCGAGATCGAACTGATCCTGCTGGGCCCAGACCTCGGCGCTGTCGTACGGGACATAGAAGGGCACATCGCCGATGAGCCCGATCCCCAAGTCCCGGCAGCGGGCGTGCAGCACGTCCCACTGTCGGGCGAAGGCGTACTGCACAAAATCGTGGTAGCGGATTTCCAGCACCAGCCGCGTTCTGGCAGCCTCCAGCGCCTCCGGATCACGCGACCGCACCGCGGGCTCCCAGCTCCCCCAGTCCGCGCCCTGGTGCGCGTCTTTCAGCGACCGGTACAGCGACCAGTCGGCCAGCCAACCCGTCGAGCGGCGGAAGGATTCGAACGCGTCGCGGTCCGCCGGGGACGCGCCGCTTTCGAAGGTCGTGAACGCGCGTCGGAGGCGCTCGGCCTTGAAGGAATCCACCTCGGCGTAGGGGACGCGGTCGGACGGCCATGGGGCCGGTGCCGCCGTATCGGCGCCGTTCAGCCAGCCGTCTTCGACAAGCCGTTCGAGGCTGACGAGGAGAGGATTGCCGGCGAAGGACGAGAGGGCCGAATAGGGAGAATTCCCGAACCCGGTCGGTCCGACCGGCAGCATCTGCCACCAAGTCTGCTTGGCCTCGGCCAGCGATTGAGCGAACCGGACAGCGGGAGCCCCCAGATCGCCGATCCCCGCGGGCCCCGGAAGCGAGGAGGGGTGGAGCAGGACTCCGCTTGTGCGGCTACGCAGGCTCGGGGCGGGGTGCATGGCGATCTCCGGACCGCAGGGATGAATACCAGAATGCCGCGCATGGGTCCATCTGAATCTGAATCCCGACGCTCCCGAGGGAGCGTGCGGTGGGGACGGAGGGGACCCGATGAGGCATCCTCGTCGAAGACGATAACGGCGGCGATTCCGTCGTTCCGCGAGAAAGCGACGGCCGTCTCCCTTCAGTGGCCGATCTTCCTTCCGGCTCCCGAGGCTGCCGCGCGCTGGCTTGGGGGCAAATGCGTGCGACGATTCCCAATTGCCCCGGCAGAACGCCTTCGGATTCGGGAGGTTGTTCTCCCCGGAGAGCTTCGGACAATCGGCCTTCCGGTGGAACAGGACTTTCCCCTCCACCGACAGGGTCAGGGGGGCTCTACCCCTTCGTCGGCGGTAGCCGACTCCACGACATCCGCCGCGCTGACATCTGGAAGTTCCGCAATCAGCGCATCGGAAAACAAACTGTCCTCCACAAGTCCAAAATGGACTCCAGCGCAGCCTGTGTTTTGGTACCCCCGGCTGGACTTGAACCAGCAACCACTGGATTAGAAATCCAGTGCTCTATCCAGTTGAGCTACGGGGGCGTTAAGGTGTATCCTTCTGGGTCAGAATTACTTAGAGTCAACCGGTACCTTATCTAAACAGCCACCTGCGGGCCATGTTGCACCTGTGTTGCACTCTCTCCCGGGACCTCAACTTCATTCCCGCCTAAGGCATTGCTGAGCTTCTCCACGGCCGCGTGTTTGTGAGATGCCGACAGATGCGCATACCTCAGGGTCATAGCAAAGCTCTTGTGACCAAGGATCTCCTGAATTGTCTTCAAGTCAACTCCGGCCATTGCCATATAGGAAGCAAAAGTATGTCTCAGATCATGGAAGCGAAAGGCTACGATTTTCGCTCGCCTAATTGCAGCATCCCAAAGCTTTCTGAAATTGACGACATTCCAGAAGACTCTCGGGTCCTCTATACTCCGATACTCCTGAACCATTTTCAATAGACTATGTAGCCTGGAGTTTATCGGAATGAAGCGATGTTGACCATTCTTGGAATCTGCAACACGCAGCACCCGCTGCTCGAGGTCTACATCATTCCAGGCCAAGTTGAAGATCTCTGCCTTTCTCATTCCCGTGTGCATCGCGAAGACGACGACGGGACGGATGCTGTGTGTCCGTCCGGTAGACCCCATGTTGTCGACCGCCTGAGCACAGGCGAAACTCCGCCATCGCGAAATATGAGAGGAGGACGCGATGGCGAAGACGACGTACCCCGAGCTGGGCGACAACACCCCGACGG
>DATGFI010000435.1:0-5484 GCA_035309205.1 Planctomycetota bacterium
CGTCGGCGGCATTGAAAAGGTCTATGAGATCGGCCGGGTCTTTCGTAACGAAGGTGTGGACACGCAGCACAATCCCGAGTTCACGCTCATGGAGCTCTACCATGCGAAGGGCGACCTCCGCACGATGATGGAGCTCGTCGAGAGCTGCGTCACCGGCCTCGCCAAGGAGATCTCCGGGGGGACGAAGATCCCGTTCGGGGAGAGGACGATCGATCTCACCTCGCCCTGGCCCAAGAAGGATTTTTGCGACCTGCTCCGCGAGCATGCCGGCGTCGACCCGAACGACGTCGCCGCCTGCCGGGTGAAGCTTGCCGAGCGACACGTCGATGCCGCCAAGCTGACCAAGCCCGAGGTGCAGGACGAGGTCTTCAGCGAGTTCGTCCAGCCCAACCTCCAGGATGCCTGCTTCGTCGTCAACCAGCCGATCGAGATGACGCCGCTGTGCCGCGAGCTCCCGGGGCGTCCGGGCTTCGCCGACCGCTTCGAGGTCTATGCCGCGGGCTTCGAGCTGTCCAACGCCTACACCGAGCTGAACGATCCGATCGAGCAGCGCAAGCGGCTGGTCGACCAGGCGGGGGGCGACGAGATGGCCCGGCAAGGGAAGGTGGATGAGGATTTCCTCGCGGCCCTCGAGCACGGGATGCCGCCCGCCGGCGGCATCGGCATCGGGATTGACCGGCTGGTCATGCTGCTGACGAACAATCCGTCGATCCGCGAGGTCATCCTGTTCCCGCTGCTGCGGGAACACGCGAAGTGAGGTGACTGCCGCAGCACGGCGGTCGTCAGTAGAGGCGCATGTATAAGCTCTTCATGGCGTTCCGGTACCTCCGGGCGCACAAGATCATCTACTTCTCCATCGTCGGCGTCACCCTGGGCATCATGACGATGGTGGTGGTCACATCGCTGATGGGCGGCTTTTCCCGCGACATGAAGTCCCGCATCCGGGGAATGCAGACGGACATCGTGGTGATGTCCTACGACAAGAATCTCTGGATCACCGACTATCAGGAGATCTGCAAGTCCATCGAGGCGATCCCGCACGTCCGGGGCTGCGCGCCGCGCCTGGAATATGACGCCTGGTTGGGACGCAGCGGCTCCTACACCGACGTCCATATCGTCGGCATCATCCCCTCGCAGGAGCGAAAGGTCAGCGAGCTGGCCACCTTCTTCCGCAAGGGGCTGAAGGAGAAGTTCGACTTCGAGGACGACGTCGGGACCCCGACCCGGAACCCTGGCGTGGTCCTGGGGGCCGAACTCCAGCGGGCGGGCTCGACCATCGGTCTGTTGACTGCCCGCCAGGGCACGACGCCGATCCTCTGCGTGAAGGACTTCGACGTCGTCGGCCGATTCCGGTCCGGCATGGTCGAATACGACTCGAACTATGTCTTCATGGACATCGCCGCCGCCCAGGAGTTTCTCCAGGTGACCGGGAAGCCCAGCGCCAACGTGCTGGCCGTCGCGGTGGACGACTACGAGCGGTACGGCCAGACCGTTCGGGCCCAGATCTTGGACACCTTCCACGCCCGCCGGCCGTGCATGCACCCGGAGGACCACGGGCCGGGGACGTTTTACAACATGGGATTCCGCTGCGGCCCTTTCCGTGCGCAGACCTGGGAGCAGACCCGTCGCGTGCTGCTCCAGGCGGTTGAGGTGGAGAAGGGGATGATGTATATCCTCCTCTCGTTCATCGTCCTGGTGGCGGGCTTCAACATCGTCGCCATCTATACCCTCGTGGTGCGGGCCAAGACGCGCGACATCGGCATCCTCCGGGCGCTGGGTGGCACCGAGGGGGGCGTGACTTCGGTCTTCCTCCTGAGCGGCGGCCTCTGCGGGTTCATCGGCTCCATCTTCGGCATCGTCCTGGGCCTGCTGCTTGCCCTCAACCTGAACGAGGTCCTCGACTTCATCCGGGTCGTCTCGCGCGAGATGAACCGCATGGGCCTGGTGACGGCGGTGCCCCTCAATTCCGTTCCGAGGGGCGCGACGATCGCGGCGGGAGCTTCGCTGCTGGCGGCCCTGGGGCTCCTGGTCTGGAACTGGCGGCTGCTCTACAAGGAGAGGAAGCGGCATCCCTGGACGCGGATGATCGCGGCCGGCGTGCTGCTGGGCATCGCCGCGTGGTACGCCACCGGCTGGATGCCCGACTACCGGCCCAACGACCGTTATGACGCGGATTTCGGCCCCAGGTCCCGATGGATGTTCAGCGGCGCGATCGTCCTGATGTGGGCCGCATTCTGCGGGCTCTGGCGCTTTCTGGACCGATACCGCCGCCGCCCCAGCTGGATCTTCTTCGGGTTCGGGGCGACCCTGTTCATGTCGGCTGCGATCTTGGGCGTCTCCGCGACGCTGGCGATTGCGGCGGGAATTCTGTGGGGTCAGCCCGATTCCTCCTGGCCGGGTCTGGAGCTGTTCTCCCGGAAGATTTACTATCTGGACCGGGTGCCGGTCTTCGTCGACTACGGCGCCCTGGTCTACATTGTGATCTGGACGCTCTTCGTCAGTTTCTGCTGCTCGATCTATCCGGCGCTCCGGGCCGCCGCGGCCAACCCGGTGGAGGCCATTCGCGATGAATGACTTCCTTCGGGTCGAGGATGTCGTCAAGGATTACCCCAGCGGCGAGACGACGCTGCGGGTGCTGAAGGGCATCACCCTCGCGGTCGATCCGGCGAAAATCACGGCCATCGTGGGACCTTCGGGAGCAGGGAAGTCCACGCTGCTCCACATTCTGGGCTTCCTGGACCGGCCGACGTCGGGCGACGTGATCTACCGCGGCCAGCGGCTGTCGGCGCTCAACCGGATCCAGCAGGCGAAGACGCGCAACGAGCACTTCGGCTTCGTCTTCCAGATGTACCACCTGCTGCCGGAGCTGACGGCGCACGAGAACACCCTCCTACCCCTGATGATCCGGCATTCAACCGGCCAATGGCTGACGCGACGCGGCGCCTTCCATCAGAAGGCTCGCGCGCTCCTGGAGCGACTCGGCCTGAAGGAGCGCCTTCACCATCTGCCGTCGCAGCTGTCCGGGGGCGAGCGCCAGCGCGTTGCCATTGCCCGGGCGCTGATCGGCGACCCGGACATCGTGTTCTGCGATGAGCCGACGGGCAATCTGGACGCGGCGACCTCGCAGGACATCCAGAAGCTGATCCTGGAGCTGTCCAAGGAAACGGGGAAGACCTTCTTGATCGTGACCCACGACCCCAGCGTAGCCGGCATGGCGCATCGGCAACTGCGCCTGGTCGACGGCCACTTCGTCGACGAGAGGTAGCTCCCGCTCGGGCGTCCGCGGCTCCATCGATTTCGAAGACCCTGCCGGAATGCCCGCGCCTCATGAGCAATCCTTGACCTCCCCGACCGGGGGGATATCATGAAATCCCTTTCCATGGCCACGATTCGCGTCAAGACGGGTCCGAACAAGGGCAAGAGTTACGATATTCAGGACACGCCCCTGACCGTCGGTCGTGAGGACAATCAGATCATCCAGATCCTCGACCAGGGAGTCTCCAGAGCCCACGCCGAAATCTTCCGTCTGGGCGAGATGTGCTTCATCCGCGACCTCAATTCAACCAACGGCACCTTCGTCAACGATGTGAAGATCACCGAGGAGTCCCTGAAGGCCGGCGACGAAATGTTGATCGGCACGACGATCCTCCTTTTCGAGGACTACGTTCCGATCAAGGGGTCCGGCGACGGGGTCGAATTCGAAGGCGACGACAACGCCAAGATCGAGACGACCACCGTCGAGCTCAAGGTCGACACGAAGGGAACCCGGGCGATCGGGCGCGAGGTCCAGTCCCGGAACCTGACCCTCATCAGTCAGGCCGGACGGATCCTGCGGGGGGAGCGCGACCTGGCCGCGGCTCAGGAAAAGACCGTCGAGATCCTGTGCGCGGCCATTGGGGCGAATCAGGGCTTCCTGTTCTCGATCGAGGCGGGTACCGAGAAGATCGTTCCCCGAACCGTCATCGAGAATGAGGACTCCGGTCCCGACCGCAAGGTCAGCCGGACTATCATCAATCGCGTGAAGACCAGCGGACTGCCGCTGCTCACGAGCGACGCCACGCTCGATGAGCGATTCTCGCTGTCCGAGAGCGTCATCCTGCGCAAGATCAAGTCGGTCATCTGCGCCCCGGTCCAGGTGGGCGAGAGGGTCGAGGGCCTGCTGTACTTCCATTCCAGCAAAGTCGATCACGCGCTGACGACCGAGGATCTCGAACTCGTCACCTCCGTCGCGCTGCAGCTATCGATGGCCATGGCGAGCAGCGCGCAGGCCGAGCGGACCCGCCAGCGTCTGACGGGCGCCATCCGGGCAATCGCGACGGCCCTGGAATGGGGCGACAGCCGAGGCCAGGGTCACGCCCAGCGCGTCGCGGACTATTGCGGCATCCTCGCCAGTCAAATGAACCTGGGTGTCGACGACCTCCGCCGAGTCCAGCTCGCCGGCCTACTGCACGACCTGGGCAAGATCGCCGTCAAGCTGGCGAATCCGGACGCCACGCCCGAACAGGTGCGGGAGCAGCACGTTCAGGCCGGTGAGAAGATGTTCACGGGGATCGAGGGTTTCGATCAGGTGCTAGCCGCCGTCCGCTGTCATCATGAGCGAGCCGACGGCAGCGGTTTCCCCAACAAGGTGAAGAACGCCGACATGCCCGTCATCGCCCGGATCCTGATCGTCGCGAATGCCTTCGACGACGCCTGTACGAATCAGGGCGCCGCGTCCCCGCCCGCCAAGGACGTCATCAAGGACATGGCGCAGAAGGGGGGGGCCGAGTTCGACGACGAGGTCCTGAAGGCGCTGGTCCTCTGCCACCGCAACGGCAGCCTTTATGGCGCCTCGCCGCATCCCTTCGAATGACTCCCCGCACGCTCGTCCCGCTTGACATTCGCGGCTTGCCCGTGATCGACACCGACGTGCTGATCGTGGGGAGCGGCTCGGCCGCCCTGCGCGCGGCCCTGGCCGCCTCCCGCCAGCGCCGCAGAGTCCTGATCGTGACGAAGAAGCAGAGCATCGACTGCAATTCATTCTATGCGCAGGGCGGTATCGCCGCCGCGCTCGCCGAGCATGACTCGCCCGAGTCCCACATTCTCGACACCCTGAAGGTCGGCTGCGGACTTTCCGACCCCGGGATGGTCGAGATCGTCGTCCGCGAGGGGGCCGAGCGGGTCCGCGAACTGATTGACGCCGGAGCGCCCTTCGACCGGGACGGCGGCCGTCGGCTCTCGTTCGGCCTCGAGGGGGGGCATTCGATCGCCCGGGTCCTGCACCGGGGGGACGAAACGGGGGCCATGCTGGAGCGCGAGCTCCTCCATCTGGTCAAGTCGAGGATCCTCGAGAACTGTTTCGCGCTGGACCTCGTCACGCACGACGGGGCCTGCTGGGGTGTGGTGACCACCCATCCCAAGAAGGGTCTGCAGTGGATCCGGGCCCGGCGCACGGTGCTGGCGACGGGAGGCCTGGGACAGATCTACCGCGAGACGACGAACCCG
>DATGFI010000436.1:0-3195 GCA_035309205.1 Planctomycetota bacterium
TGATCGCCGCAATCTTTGGTTCTCGCGACTGATTCCAGAGATCCCCTGCCTACATCTTCCCCATCAGGGCTATCCGCCCTTGCAGCCCTCTCCTTCACCGAGGATGGGAAACGCTGGGATCGACTATGCGGACCACTCAGACGGGGAGCGGACGCGGGCAATACGGCGTCGGGCCGGAGCGGAAGCAGTTCGGAGGAAAAGAAAAAGGCGGGGCGCCTCTCGACGCCCCGCCTTGCGGATTTCGACTTGGGAGCTACTTCATTTCCCCGCCACCGGGCGCGGGAGCCGGAGCGGGCGCGGCGCCGCCGGCGCCCGCCGCCTGGTTCGCCGCATACTCCTTGTCGTGCAGGAAGGTCGGGCCCGTGTAGCCCTGATGCTTGATCCGGGGATCGGGGTCGCCGAAGGGAGGTGCCTTGCCCTCGAACTTCCGCTCGTGGAAGTTCTTCCACTTCGGATCCTGCCAGAACTTGGTCAAGACCCACTCGGCCGTGCCCGCCGTCACGTCGGAAGGCGCCGATGCCTGGCCTGATTCGAGGCGCACCATGTCGACGAAGAAGAAGCCGCTGTACAGCGACGCCAAGAGCGCCAGGAAGATGAAGAGCGTCCACACCGGGTGGGCACGCTTCTTCTCGATCTCCTGCTCGACCGCGACGGGGATTCGGGCGGTGACTTTCCGCTGCTGTCCCGTCATGCCGGTCCGCTTGCGGGGCGGAGGAGGGGGTGGCGCCTCTTCCTCGACCGCTTCGGCGGCGACGGTCTCCTCAGCCGTCTCGTCGGCCAGCTTGAGAGGTTCCGTCGAGAGGCCGGTATCGGTGTCTTCCTCGATGAAGGTCTCTTCCTGGTCCGAGCCGACTTCTTCCGAGGGGACGACGAGGTCTTCTTCTTCGCGCCGGCCTTTGCCGCCGACCGCGGCCAGCTGGGCGGAGGTGTCCGAAAGGGCCGCCGTCTCCTGGCCGATGTCCAAGTCGAGGACTGTCTCGTCCGTGGTCTCGGAGGAGGGGGTAGACGGGAGGATGATCGTGGGCTCCGTGATCCGCCCCTTCTTGAGGCTTTCCACGTCCTCCTTCTTGAACTTCATCTTGTTTTCGTCGCGGAAGGCGCGGAGTTCGCCTTCCGAAACCATGCGCTTGAGCTCTTCTTCACCGAGCTCCAGCTCGTGCATCACGTCTTCGAAGCTGAAATAGTCCACTGCTTTGCCTCCGATCTAGGAACTCTGAGATTTCTTCCGACGACTATTTTTCCTTGGGCTGGGCCTTCCGGAGCGCTTCGACGATATCTTTCACGCTCGGCTTATCGTTTTCAAGCTCCATGAGATCCAGGTCGAACGAAATGTCGCGCACCCCCACGAGCTTGATCTTTCGGCCGCCCGTCTGGACCTGGTAGCAGCACAGCGTGATCCGGTCGTCCTTCTGGTTGACGATGTCTTTGGGATCGCCGGAGTGGGCGGGAGCCTTGTGCTTGTTGATCACCCACAGGACGTCCGCCTGATTGGCGGTGGCTCCGCCGGTGGCGAGCATGAGACCCTGTCCCTGATTGTCGACCGCCTGGGGTGCAGGCGCGGCGAACGCCTGAGGTTCCCGGTTCTGCATGATGATGATGGTCAGAAGCACCCCGATGATGCCGGTCATCACTCCAGTAGCGACGTAGGTCCACCTGCTCTGCATGTTCTGCGCCTCCGTAGCGAGAGTCTCTCTGAGACCCTCATTTGACACCGCTCCTGTAAAGGGTGTCAAGCGAATTCACCCCTCTTCCTCCCTAGACGCCGCGGAGGGGAAAATTCCGTCAAGAATCGACAAAAAGCGCCGCTCCCTTGGGTTCGGGACCGGCGCGGGTTCCTCTCAGGACGCACGTGGGCGATATCGCCCAGATCCTCGAAGGAGGCCAGCCCCACCCGCCCTCAGACCAAGGTCTTGCTCTGCGCGACGTCCACGGGGAACTCCCTATCGTCCCAGAAGACTTCCATGGTTCCATCGGCCAGTTTCCTGAAGATCTTGACGTGGGACCCGTCGTCGCTCCGGCCGGTGGCTTCCGAGGTCCGAAGCGACATCATCGCGCGGTCGGGGCCATTCGCGATGAAAATCCGATTATTCCCCCTTGTCGGTCCCGTGGCCGTCTTCGGAGGGATTCCCTCGAAAGGGCGAAGGATTCTGCCCTTCGGCGTCTCCTCGACCTTCCAGGGGTTGGGATCAGCTGAATTCCCAGCGCTCGGGCCCCCTGTTCGAAGTCTTCGTCTGCGAAGACCGGAGATCCTGGCTCCAGCGGAGCAGGAGGCCGCAGGCGGCCCGTTCGCGGCATGGCCTCGCTCCCGGCCCCGTCGTAGGTACTAGGGGCCGGGAGGGGCAACGCATCACATTTTTAGGGGTTCCGCGGGGGCATCTGCTGCTGCTCGTCGCGCTGATGCTGCTCGTCGAGCTTCTTCTTGAGTTCCTTGGGAGCGAGATCCTTGCTGTGCGATGGATGGGACAGCTGAATCAGCTTGCCATCAAAGCTGATTTCTCGCATGTCGGTCAGGTCGAAGACGCCCTGGTTGTTCGCCTTATAGAGGCTGAGCGAGTAACGGTCATAGTCGCCCTGACGCGTCTTGCCTTTGTCCTTGATGAGCACCCAGCACAGGTCATTCTGATTCGTCGCCGCTCCGCCGATCCCCATGATCACGTTGCCGCTGACCTGAGTTCCGTCCGGTGAGGCCGACTGCGCCACCGCCTTGGACATCCATTCCGCCCGGGACGACGCCACTGCCACCACGGACGCGAGGAGACCGATCGCCATGCCTGAAATCACGAACAGGGCTTGCTTCATACGCATTCCCCATGCAATAGAAACGGGTCCCGCCCAAACGCTGCTTCGACGCGACGACCTGTGCTCGAGTTCCCGGAATTGTGCGTTGCTTTCCCCGAATCCGCGGGATTAGACTGTGGGAATGGGCGGGATCCTTCTGTTGATTCTGGGTTTTCAGGATCCCTTCGATCAGCGGATTGACGATTCTCTCCGGCAGTTCGAAGCCGCCAGCGAGATCGATCCGGCGCTGAGCCTCCTGTCCAGCCAGCTGATCGCCCTGGGTGCTCGGGCGACGAACCCCATCGCCCGCCGCCTGGCTGACGATCTCCGCGACGGCATGGCCTCGGCCGCCGCCCCGGCCTTCATCGACGCCCTGGTCGGTCGCCCCGAAGCCCTGGCACCGCTGCAGGAGGCCTT
>DATGFI010000437.1:0-2140 GCA_035309205.1 Planctomycetota bacterium
GGGCGAGCGTCTGGGCCGGATGGGGAACTTCGGCGACAAATTCGTGGAAGAACGGATAGGAGAAGGGGATCTTGACCCCCGGCACTTTCGCGAGCTTCGCGGCGAGCTCATGGGCGCGCTGGACCGAGAGCTCGGCGACCCGGCGGAGGCCGCCCGGTCCGAGGGTCTCCAGATAGATCGTGGCACGGAGCGCCATGAGGGCCTGGTTGGTGCAGATGTTGGAGGAGGCCTTTTCGCGCCGGATATGCTGCTCGCGGGCCTGGAGCGTCAGCGTGAAGCCGCGCTGGCCCGCGGCGTCGACGGTCTCGCCCACGATGCGTCCGGGCATGCCGCGGATGAATTCCTTCTTCGCGGCGATGAAGCCGGCCCAGGGTCCCCCGAAGTTCATCTCGATGCCCAGGGGCTGCCCCTCGCCGACGGCGATATCGCAGCCGCACTCGCCGGGCGCCTTGAGCAGCGCGAGCGACACCGGGTTCACGCTCGCGATCGACAGCGCGCCCGCCGCGTGGGCGATCTCCGAGACGGCCGCGAGATCCTCGATGCCGCCCAGGAAATTCGGATTCTGCAGGACGATGCACGCCGCGTCCTGCGCCGCATCCTTCAGCGTCGCGACCGGCGTCTGGCCGCGCACCTGGGCGACCTCGATGATCGTCGCACCCAGATGCTTGAAGAGCGACCGGACGACCGCGCGGTATTGGGGGTTGACGGCACCCGAAAGGACGACCTTCTTCCGTTCCGTGTGATCGACGGCCATGGCGACCGCCTCCTCGAGCGCGGTGCCTCCGTCGTAGTGGGAGGCATTGGCGACGTCCATCCCCGTCAGTTCGCAGATCATGGTCTGGAACTCGAAGATGTGCTGGAGGGTCCCTTGGCTCGCCTCCGCCTGGTAGGGCGTGTAGGCGGACAGGAACTCCCCGCGCGAAAAGAGGGCGTCGACGACTGCGGGGACGAAGTGGTTGTAGGCGCCGGCGCCCAGGAAGCAGCGGCCCGCGTCGAAGGTGCGGTTGCGGGCGGCGAGGCTCTCCAGATGCGAAAGGAGGTCCAGTTCGGGAAGCGCCGGGGGGATCTCCAGGGGGCGCTTGAGCCGCACGCCCTCGGGAATCGCGGCGAAGAGATCGTCTACCGATCCGACGCCGATGCTTTTCAGCATCTCGGCGGCATCAGCCGGGGTGTTCTGGATGTAGTCCATCGCTTGCGTCGGCGGCGATTCAATTTGTAAAAGGACCGTCTTTGGAGGCTCGCAGGGATTATACCCGCGATTCAATTTGGGTGGCTAGACGAAATCGTCCTCGTCGACGTCCTCGTCGGCCTTCCCCTTGCCTTCTTTTTCTTCCTTGTCGTCCTCCTCGGAGGACTCGAGGAACTCCTCGTATTCCTTCTTGGTCATGAGGGACTCGAGCTCCGCGGGGTCCGAGGGCTTGATCCGGATCAGCCAGCCATCCTCGAAGGGCTCTTCCTTCAGGGTGTCCAGATCCCCGGCGATATCCTTGTTCACCTCCAGGATCTTCCCGGTCAGGGGGGAGATCAGGTCGGCAACGGTCTTGACCGACTCGATCTCGCCGAAGGGGGCGCCCTGTTCGGCGTTGTCGCCGACCTTGGGCAGGTCGATGTGAACCAGGTCCGCCAGCTGCTTCACCGCGTAGTCGGTGATGCCGACGGTGGCTTCCTTCTTCTTCTCGTTGTACTTGATCCACTCGTGGGACTCGCTGTACTTGTAGTCGTCCGGCCTCATCCAAGCATTCTCCGAAGGTGTCGTCCTGTGTAAATCGACGGGAAATAACTGTCAAGTTTTTTTGCGGCGATAGAAGGGGAGTTTCACCGTGGAGGCCTTTTCCCTCCGGCCCCGCACGTCGACCTCGAGCGGCGTGCCCTCCTTCCGAAGCTCGGCCGGGAGATAGGCCATCGCGATGGACTTCTCCAGCACCGGACTCCAGGTCCCGCTCGTGATGGCGCCCACCCTCTGGCCCCCGCTGTAAACCTCGAATCCCTGACGCGCGATGCGCCGGGATTCCATCACCAAACCCGCGAGCCGGCGCGCCGGCTTTCCCGCCGCCCGGAGCGCATCCTGGCCGATGAACGAGGGCTTCCCCAGGTCGACCGCGAAATCGAGGCCGGCCTCGAGCGGCGTCGTCGTCTCGCT
>DATGFI010000438.1:0-6927 GCA_035309205.1 Planctomycetota bacterium
CGAAGGGCACGCCCGAATGATAGCAGACGTCGGCGTCCCCGGAGGCGTCGACGATCACTTTTGCCTCGATGCGGCGGAGGCCGATCTTCGTGGCGGCGATCACGCCGGTGACGCGGCCGTCGGCGACTTCAACGTCCTGGACCCAGGCATGGAGGAGAACGCGGACGCCCGCGTCTCGGACGAGCTTTTCCCAGACCACCTTGAGGTAGTCGGGATGGTAGGTGACGCCGGCGCCGGCTCCATAGGTGTTGGGCCGCTCGAAACAGGCGGAGTATTCTTTCAGCCCGCCCAGGACGTCGTCAGGGATGCCGCCGACGACCTTGAGGGATCGCGACCCGGGCGTATAGAACCCGTAGAAGGTGTCCAGGACGAGCGTGCTCGTCCCGCCCAGGAACCCGTAGCGCTCCAGAATCATGGTGCGGGCGCCCGCACGGGCCGCCGCGATGGCGGCGGTAGAGCCCGCGGAACCGGACCCCACGATCAGGACGTCCGTTTCGGCGAGGGTTTCGATCATCCCGACACGCACCAGCCCGCGTCGACGGTCAGGATATCGGCGGTGATCCTCCGGGACGCGTCGCCCAGCAGGAACAAGGCGGCCCGGGCGACGTCGTCCGCCTCGATCAGATCCTCGGCCAGGGGCTGCTTCGTCTTCATGAGTTCAAGGATGGCGGGATCGAGCTGGGCCCGGGCGCTCATCGGGGTGCGGATGAGGGCAGGAGCGATCACGTTGACGCGGATCTTCCTGGGGGCATAATACGCGGCCATCGACTTGGACATGCCGAGGATGGCCCCCTTGGAGGCGGCATAGGCGTGGGTCGCGAAGTGGCCGGCCTGCGGGGCAAAGCCCAGGACGCTCGCCATGTTGAGGATGGTTCCCCGCAGCCCGCAGGCGGCGACGGGCTGCTTCAGCATCTGGAGGAGCGCCGAGCGGCACATGAGGAACATGGATTTTACGTTGGCGTCCAGGGTGGCGTCCCAGCCGGCCTCGGTGCATTCGTGGAGAGGTCCGTCGCCGAGTTTCCGTCCGCTGATCCCGGCGACGTTGAAGAGGGCGTCGATGCGGCCGTACGTCGAGATGCAGGCCTCGACCGCCCTCGCCGCCGAATCGGGGTAGAGCAGATCCGCGGCGAGAAACGCCCCGCCGGTTCGTTTCGCCAGTTTCTCCGCGTTTTCGGCAGTCCGGCTGACCGTGAAGACGCGGGCGCCGTCCTGAGCCGCGCGCACCGCGGTTGCTTCGGCGATGCCGGTCGATCCCGTGATCAGAATGATCTTCCCTCGGACGTCGCTCATGGCACCCTCAGCGCCCTAATACTTGACCCGGACCCAGCGCTTCCCGCGCATCGACCGGTACCCTGCATCCAGGATCGTGTTCACGATCCACCCGTCCTCGTAGCTTTCCCTGGGCATCCTTTCGTCCCGCGCACACTCCACGAAGTGCCGCATCTCCCCGTGGTAGCCGTAGCTGAAAGCTTCTTCGGGAAGGGGCTTGGTCCAGCCGAAGTCGAGGTCGGCTTTCTCGATGACGTAGCCCGAGGGCTTCGTGGTGAAGGAGGCGACGGGCGTCGAGCGTGTGACATCCGTGAAGATCGACCCCTCGGTGCCGTGAATCTCGTTGCGGAGGTCGAGGCCGCCGCGGGTCGTCCAGGAGAGCTCGCAGTGGGCGATGCCGCCGGAGGAGAACTTGAGGACGAGGAGGGCGTTGTCCTCCCCCAGGGTCTTCTTCCGGTGGACGAGATTGGCGCCCCAGGCCATGACTTCGACGATCTTGTCCTCCTTGCCGAAGGCGTAGCGGGCCATCTCGATCGTGTGGCAGCCCAGGTCGGCCATCGCTCCGCCGCCGGTGTTCCTGATGTCCCAGAAATGGGGGCTGTGGGGGCCGCCGTGGGATTCCCGCGATCTCACCCACAGGACGCGGCCCAGGCCGCCGGATTCGATGATGCCCCGCGCCTTCACGCAGGCGGGGGCGAAGACTTCGGTCTCGGCATAGCCGTGAAGGGCGCCCGATTTCCGGGCGGCGTCGAACATCGCCCGGGCTTCGCGGCCGTTTCTCGCAAGCGGCTTGGTGCAGACCTGATTCCGTCTCGCCTGGGACAGCTGGAGGCTGACCGGGAGGTGGATCTCATTGGGCAGGGCGATGACATACAGATCGATGTCCGTGCGCGCGACCACGGCGTCAAGACGGGTCGAGGTCTCGGGAATGCCCCATTTCCGCGCGAAGGCGGCGCCCCGGGCCTTCGAGCGGGAATAGTTGACGACGACGTCCTGACCATTGACGTTGGCCAGGCCCTGAAGATAGAAGTCGGCGACGAAGCCCGACCCGAGCAACGCGATGCGGACGTGCTTCATGGATTCCTCCCAGGCTGGAGGCCGGTGCGCCCGGAAAGGCCGCTTCCCGGAGGCTCCGGCTCCCGGCGCTTGGCCGGGGTCTCTTCCTCATGCATACAGGTGCGCCAGGCTCTTGCGGTAGGCCTCGTAGAAGCGGTCGAGCTGCTCGGCGGCGCTGGTGTTTCCGACGAACTGGTGGCTGGGGAGCAGCGTGGGCGGCTGTCCTTTGGCGAGGAGCCGTTCGGCGGTGGAGCAGCGGATCATGTTCATGATCATGCCGCCGGTGACGGTCGAGGTCGGTCCGGTGCGCCATTCGAGGCCGGGAAGTTCGATGATGCAGTCGCCGGGCGGACACTGGTTGTCGATGACGAAGTCCGCGACATCGATGAGTTTCTTGCCCGAGGAGTGTCCGGAAGCGGCTTGCCTGCAGTGGGCCAGGGAGAGGATGCCGACGACGGGAAGCCCCCTCTTTTTCGCGCCCAGAGCCATTTCGACGATGACGGGCCGGATGCCGGATGTGGAGATGACGACCATGGCGTCGTGAGGCCCGAATTTGAAGCCCTTCAGGATTTCCTCCGCGTAGCCTTCGTACTTCTCGAGGTGAAGGGGGGCGCGGAGGCCGTTCGTGCCGACGATGCTGGCGTGGTTGGAGAGCGCCAGCTCGACCAGGGCGACGAACCCGGGATAGCAGCCCTGACGCGGGATCATCTCCTCGCACATCATCCGGGAGTGGCCGTTTCCGAAGAGGAAGACGAGACCTCCTTTGGAAATCCGGTCGGCGAAGAGCTCGGCGGCCCTTTCGATCGCGGGCAACTGAGTCTGCTTTAAGGACTCCAGGAGCGCGGCGGTCCTTTCGAAGTAGTGCAGCGCGGCGGTAGTCATGGCTTTTTTGCGATCTCCACTCGGTAGCGGTACTGGCGGGCGTCTGCGACCATCTCGGCGACTTCGAGCGGGCGCCCGTCGGACAGGAACGTATGGCGTCGGACGACGATGACGATGGAGACGTCGCGTCCGAGAAAGCGGGCCTCGCGGGGAAGAGGCGCGCGCGCGTAGACCTCCTCGTCGGCGCGGTGAGGGACGAGGCGGTGCTTCCTGCGGAGCCAGGCGTAGAGGGATTCCTCCGTCAGCCCGCCGTCGGCAAGCTCCGGGGCGAGGAGGAAGGGGAGCTCGTTGGTCATGAGGCAGAAGGGCCGGCCGTCCAGGCTGCGCTCCCGGTCGAGCCGGATGCTGCGCTCTCGGGAGCGCAGTCCCAGAAGCCGGGCCAGGTCGCGGGAGGGGAGGCGGACCTGGACGGCGCTGTTCACGGTTCGGGGCTCGCGGCCCAGGCCGGTCATGGCGTCGGTCCAGCTGGAGACTTCGCTGCGATCGTCGGAGACGATGGGGCGGGTGACCACGGTGCCTCGGCCGCGCGTCGACTGGAGGTGGCCTCGGCGGGCCAGTTCGTGGAGGGCGCGCTTGATGGTGATCAAACTGGCGCCGAATTCGCGGGCCAGCTCCTGCTGGGTGGGCAGCAACTGGCCCGGCCGGAAGTCGCTGCGGAGGCGCTCCAGGAGGCGGGTTTCGACCTGGGAATAGAGGGGAGGGGAAGACGGCTGGCGCTCCAGGAGGCTCATGCTTAAAAGATATATCATTATACTATTTAGTCAAGCTCTTTTTGGCGTCACCTTCGGCCGTCGGCGAAGCATGGGTCCTCGAGGTTGATCGCAGCCGGCGGCCTGAAGCGATTCAGAAGTTGAAAGTCGCTTGCCGGAAAGGTATCGTGACGGCGTCGGACGAGCAGTGGCGGCATTTCCAGCGATTGGTCCTTTGGGGGGCGAGCCATGGCCAGAGCGTTGATCCTCTCTTTATTGCTCGGCGCTGCGATGCCGGCGGCCGCGCAGGATCCCAATGCGGTCTCGCAACGTGAGATCGATCAGGCCATCCGGAAGGGCGCCGAGTACCTGAAGACCGCCCCGTCCTGGGGCGACTGGCTGCACCCCAACTGCGATGAGCTCATCCTCCTCACCATGATCCACGCGGGGGTGCCCGAGACGAACCCCAAATTCGACGAATATCTCCGCCACTGCCTCCAGGCGCCCCTGGAAAAGACCTACAAGGTCGCCTGCTTGGCGATGTCCCTCGAGGAGCTCGATGCGTCGGGCTATCAGATGAAGATCGCCCAGTGCGCCGCGTTCCTTCTGGATAACCAGGCCGCCAACGGCCAGTGGAGCTACGGCAAGCCCGTCGACGTGAAGAACTATCCCTTCACGGAGCGGGAGAAGAAGGTGGAGACCGGCCCCAAATCCGCCGGCGCCCGCGAGTTCGGCCCGACGGTCCGCGAGCACAAGAAACCCTCGAAGTCGATCGTCGTTCCCCAGACCAGGCACGAGGGGGAATCCGGCGACAACTCGAACTCCCAGTACGCCGCGCTCGGCCTGCGCGCCTGCTTCGACGCCAACATCAAGCTGCCCGCCGACGCCCTCCACCTCGCCCGCAAGTGGTGGGTCGAGTCCCAGTGGCCCGACGAAAGCGACGCCAAGATCGGCAAGAATGCCGTCGTCTCCGGAGGGGAAACCACCAGGGTCCAGGGCTGGAGCTATAAGAAGCCCGGCGACGAGGGCCAGAAGGGTCCGTATCACGCCATGACCGCCGGCGCCGTCGGCGCGACCGTCATCCTCGAATACATGCTCGGCCGCGACTTCAAGAAGGACGCTGTCACCCGCGCCGGCGTCAACTGGCTCGCCAAGAACTACTCGATCAATTCGAACCTGTACTACATGTATGCCCTCGAGCGAGCGGGAATGCTGTACGACACCACCAAGTTCGGCGACCACGACTGGTACTGGGACGGCGCCAAGAGCCTGGTTCACTCGCAGAACGACGATGGCTCCTGGGGCAAGAACGACAAGGTCGAGAAGAACACCCATGACACCTGCTTCGCGATCCTTTTCCTGAAGAAGGCCACGCGAGGCGTCGCCACCGGCGACAGCAAACGATAGGTCATTGCCAACAGCCGTGGCGGGGTTCCGCTGGAGGAACCAGGAGGACTCTGATGCACGCCACCGTCGCCCGCGCCCTCATCCTGGGTTTGGCTCTGGTCACGGCCGCCCAGGGCCAGAGCGTGGATGAAGCCAAGGTCGACCAGGCCATCCGGAAGGGCGTCGAATTCCTGAAGACCGCGAAGTCTCCGGACTTTCACAACGGCTATCACAACTCCGACGTCCTCATTCTCTGGACCTTCATCCACGCGGGCGTGCCTCAGGACGATCCGAAGTTCAAGACCCTCCTGGACGGCGTCATGTCCGAGCCCCTGGAGAAGACCTATAAGGTCGCCCTGACCGCCATGTGTCTCGAGGAGATCGACCGGGTCAAGTACCAGGAGAAGATCGCCCAGTGCGGCCAGTTCCTGGTCGACAACCAGTGCAGGAACGGTCAGTGGAACTATGGGAGCCCGACCGAGTTCGTCAAGGATGTCAAAGTCCCGAGTTTGCCCAGGGCGGTCGCCTCGGGCGGCGGAGCGGCGGCTCCCGGCATGACGCTGGCCAAAGACGGGAAGCCCAAGGTCCTCCAGCACGTCGCCGTCAAGAAGATGAAGGACGGTCCGGACAGCGGGGATAACTCGAACTCCCAGTATGCCGCGCTCGGCCTGCGCGCCTGCTTTGACGCCGGCGTGACCTTGCCGGAAGGCGTGATCCTCCTCGCCGTCAAATGGTGGCGCGAGAGCCAGTTCAAGGATCCGAAGAAGGACGAGAAGAAAGTGGCCACCGGCCCGGCGGTCACCGGCAGGGTCGAGGGCTGGAATTACAAGGATGAAAACGCCCAGGCCGACAAGCCGCCCTACCGGTCCATGACTGCCGGGGGGGTCGGCTCGCTGGTCATCTACGATTACATGCTCGACCGGAAATGGAAGGATGATTCCTTCGTAAAGGGCGGGGTGAACTGGCTGACCCTCCACTTCGAGGCTCCGGCCTGGGATACCTACTATCTGTATGGACTCGAGCGGGCGGCGATCCTCTTCGGCACCGAGAAGCTGGGCGACCACTTCTGGTACGCGGAGGGCGCAGCGGCCCTGATCAACGCCCAGGCCGCGGACGGGTCCTGGGGAAAAGACACCGACTGGTTTAACACCACCTGGGATACCTGCTTCTCGGTGCTCTTCCTTCGCCGGGCCACGCGGGCCCTGGTGGCGACAGGCGACAGCAAGCTAAAGAAGTAGGCGGCGCAACTCCGCCTCTGCTCAGTTGTTACACTCTGGGGGACATCCGCCGCCTCCCGGCGGCGTAGTATAGGGTAAGTCCGAGGGGATCGGAGGGGATCTATGAAGAAGCTCGCGATTGCCATTTCCATCCTGTTCCTGGGCTCATTCGCCCAGGCCCAGGACCAGGCGAAAATCGACGCGGCCATCCGCAAGGGCCTCGATTACCTGAAGGGCGCCGATTCGCCGCCTCATCCGCATTCCAAGGCGACGCATTCCGACGAACTGCTCCTGTATACGATGGTCATCGGGGACGTGGCCCCGACGAACCCTCGCTTCAAGGCCCTCCTAGATCGCGTCCTCACCGACGAGCCCCACCAGACTTACAAGGTCGCGCTCCAGGCAATGGCGCTGGAGGAGCTGGATCG
>DATGFI010000439.1:0-3368 GCA_035309205.1 Planctomycetota bacterium
ATCCCGATCAGCGCCGCCGGGCGAAGAAAACTGCCAAGGCGAACATCGCCGCCGCGAACGCGGCCGAGACCCCCAGGGACAATCCCAGGTCCGCCCCTTCCCCGGTGAGCACGCGCCGGAGGGCCCCCACGCCGTAGCTCAGGGGATTGCCCACCATCACCACTTGGACCCAGCGGATCGCTTTCTCCGGGGGAAAGACCGCCCCCGACAGCAGCCACATCGGCATGAGCAGGAGATTCATGACGGAGTGGAAACCCTGGACGGAGTCGAAGCGCCACGCAAGAAGCACGCCCAGAGCGGTGAGACCGAACGAAACCACCCCCATCACGCCCACGGCCGCCAGCCATCCCAGTAGGCCGGGGCGAATTCCCACGAGGGGCGCCAGGACGAGGAAGAGGGTTCCCTGGGCGAGCGCGATCGAGGTGCCCCCCAGCACCTTTCCCAGGACGATCGCGGATCTCGTCACCGGCGCCACGAGGACTCCCTGAAGGAAACCCTGCTGGCGATCCTGGATGATCGAGATCGTCGAAAAGATCGACGTAAAGAGCAGGATCTGGACCAGGGTGCCGGGATAGAGGTACTGCATGTAGTTGAAGCCGGAGCCAATCAACCCCCAAAAGATGAGCGGCGTGCCCAGGACGCCGATGATCCGGCTGCGCTGGCGGAAGAAGCGCACCAGGTCCCTCTGGCACAGGGTGGCCGCGGCGAGCATCATGGCCGCCTCCCGGGCGAACCCACGATGCCGATTCCTTCTCCGATCATGACCACACCTCGCGCGTCCTCGCCAGGAAAACGTCTTCCAGGGAAGGCTTGGCGACCGTCACCGACTCGATGCGCTCCGGGAAGGCCTCGAGGAGTCTTCCGACGAGCTCATGGCCGCGATCGCGGGCCATCCGGACCGCGCCGGGAATCACTTCGGGAGACTCACCAAAGCGGCCATGGATGGCGGCTGCCAATCCCTGGGCATCCCGGGTGCGGACCGTCACGACGTCGCCGCCGATCTGCGCCCGCAGCGCGAAAGGCTCCCCGAGCGCCACGAGTTTCCCCTTATGCAGGATGGCCAGGCGATCGCAGTGCTCCGCTTCCTCCAGGAGATGGGTCGTCAGGAGCACGGTGACTCCGGTCAGGCTCCGGAGCGCCCCCCACAGGTCATGGCGTGCCCCGGGATCCAAGCCCGTCGACGGTTCGTCGAGCAGCAGGACTTCGGGTCGATGAAGGAGGGCCTTCGCCAGCTCGACCCGGCGCTGCAGGCCTCCCGAGAGCTGCTCGACCCGGTCGCCCGAGCGGTCCGAGAGCTTGAAGCGGGAAAGTTCATCCGCGATCCGGGTCCGCAGCCCACCACCCGAAAGCCCGTAGAGATGCCCATGATGCAGGAGGTTCTCCGCGACGGTCAGTTTCTGATCGAGGCTGGGGGACTGGAAGACGACGCCGATCTTCCGGCGGACGGCGTCGTCGGTGATGTCGAGCCCCGCCACCCGGGACCGTCCGGAGCTGGGGCGGATCGCGGTTGAGAGGATCTTGAAGAGCGTGGATTTCCCGCCCCCATTGGGCCCGACGACGCCGAAGATGTCTCCGGATCGCACCGAAAAGGAGACGTTGTCGAGCGCCACGCGCTCGCCGTAGCGATGGGTCAGGCCCTCGACCTCAACGCTCAATCAGTGGTGCGCCGCTTGGGGACCTGCTTTACCCGCGTGAGGAATCACCGGGAGCGGCTCCGACAGGAGATCCCCGTCCCGGTTCTTCCCGTTGAGGCCGGTGTCCGCCAGATTCGAGCCGATGATGATCATCACCAGGAGCAGAGGGAAAAGAACCAGGCCCGCCCACCAGCGCTGCTCGTACTTCAGGTGCATGAAGAACATCACGACGAGCGACGCCTTGATCGTGGCGATCAGGAGGCCGACCGCGATGTTGCCCCAGTGACCCATGTCCACGAGGGAAATGAGGACGGTGAGCAGGGTTCCGACCGCGAGGGCGGCCAGGACGCCCACGTACGTCTTGCTATGGTCTTCGGCGGACATATCGCCCTCCCTCAGTGGAGCAGGTAAACGATGGGGAACAGGAAGATCCAAACCAAGTCGACGAAGTGCCAATACAAGGCCAGATTTTCGACGTGCGCATAGCGATGCTGGTCGAAGCGTTTGACGTAGAAGGCGCACCAGATCAGAAGGATCACGCCGATCAACACGTGGATGCCGTGGAAGCCGGTCATCAGGAAATAGCATCCATAAAACACATTGGTGTCGGGCCCGATGCCGTCGGCGAACTTGAGCGAGTATTCGTACATCTTGACCCCCAGGAAGAGGGTGCCCAGAGCCGCGGTCGCGATCATGTAGTCTTCGCATTTGCTGCGGAGGCCTTTGGAGATCGCTTGAACCGACTTCACCATGGTGTAGGAGCTGAGGATCAGAACCGCCGTGTTGAAGCAGGCGATCTTCCAGCTCAGATGGTGCTTGCTGAATGCCGTCTCCGGCCCGTCCTTCAACTGCGTCGGGGCGGACATCCACAGGACCACGTACGCGGCGATGAAGGCGCCGAACATCATGATTTCAGACGCCAGGAAGAGCCACATGGCCAGGCGCGCCCGCTCGAAGGACGCGACATGGTCGTCTTCCCCGGCACCGTGGACCGCCGCAGCAGCGTGTTCCATGAATTCCTCTTATAGAAGAGCCAGCGCTCCCAGGAGGAGCGGCAGGTACGTGATCGATGCCAGGAAGAGCCGCGAAGCGCGATTCCTCGAGCGATCGGCGGCGAACGAAACGCCGAATCCCAGGAACGCGGCTCCCAGCACGAGGGCGGCGACCAGGTAGCCGTCGCCTGCCATTTGGAATCCGAAGGGGAGGATGCTGACGACGAGGAGCGCGAGCGTCTGGAGCACCACCTGACGCCCGGTGCTCGCGCCCGTAGGCTCCTCCACCGGCAGCATGGGGAAGCCGGCCCGGGCGTAATCCTCACGGTACATCCATGCGAGCGCCAGGAAGTGAGGCAGCTGCCAGAAGAAGAGGATGAGGAAGAGGATCCAGGCTCCCGGCTCTACCGAGCCCCGCGCGGCGGCCCAACCCATCACCGGAGGCAGCGCCCCAGGGACCGCCCCGACGAGCGTGCAGACCGAGCTCTTCGTCTTGAGCGGCGTGTAGATCGCCAGGTAGCTCAGCATGGTCGCCGCCGAAAGTGCGGCCGTGAGCGGATTGACCCCGACGGCGAGCCACACCAGCCCGGCGGCGCAGAGGACGCCCCCAAAGACCGCGGCTTCCGCCGGCGCCATTCGGCCGGAAGCCAGGGGCCGCTCCTTGGTGCGGTCCATCCGTGCGTCCAGCCTGCGTTCCAGGAGCATGTTGAAGGCTGCGGCGCCCGCTGAACTCAGAATTGTG
>DATGFI010000440.1:0-4330 GCA_035309205.1 Planctomycetota bacterium
AGGCGCGGCGGACGCTGATGGACGCAGGGGAGCCCGGCCAGTTCCTTCTGGTCACGACGCTGTTGAAGCTGCTCCTCACCGCGCAGAACCAGGATCTGTGGCCGCATCTTCGATTCACTCTGTGCGAATCCGGCAAGGTGGCGCTGGACACTTCGATCGGTCTGGCCCGGGAAATTGCCCAGAATTCTCCCGCGAACTCGCCGGTCTTTCACATGGACAACTTGGTCCAGGTCCTGATGGTGGTGATCGGTTTCGGCGACGCAGGCGGTCCGTTCCTCGACGAGATGGCCAAGAGTTCCAAGCCGAACGTGCGGCGTGCCCTGGCGCGGGCGATCGGGGAGTCGCGTGACGGGAGCGCGGCGCCGACGCTGATCGCGCTCCTGATGGACCCGGAGTACTCGGTACGGGCGACGTCGGCGGAGGCGGCGGGGGCGCTCGCGTCGGCCCGTTCGGCGCTGGGCCCTGCCCTGGTCGACCGCCTCGGCAAGGAGCGCGACACGAAAGTGCTCGAGATGGTGCTGCGCTCGATCGGCGACCTGTACTATGCCGAGGGGATCCCGGATCTGATCAAGGTGCTCGAAGTGCCCAGCCGCGAGATCGCCGAAGCTTCGATGCAGGCTCTCTACATCATCACCGGGGAGAAGTTCCTTCGCCGCGAGCAATGGATCGAGTGGTACCGCCTGAAGTACCCCGAGTGGAAGAAGCGCAAAGAGGCGAAGAAGTAGTCCATGGCTCAGGGACGCCGTACGGGTCGCGCGTCGGGGAGCCTTGCTCCCCGTCCGGCCGATGCCCAGGTGCCCGATGCCTGAACCGCCCAGCAGCCGGATGAGGTACGTCACCCGAGAAGAGATGCAGGAGATCGACCGTCGCGCCATCCAGGAACTGAAAATTCCGGCCGACACGCTGATGGGCGCCGCCGGCAAGGCGGTCGCGGATCTGATCGAGGAGCGCATTTCGCGCGACTGTCCGGTCGTCGCGGTCTGCGGCCGTGGCAACAACGGCGGCGACGGCTTCGTCGCCGCGCGGCTCCTGGCGGAGAGGGGCTTCGAGGTCGAAGTAATCGCCCTGAAGCAATCTTATGAGCTGTCGACGCCGGCGGGCCGGGCATGGGAGGCGGCGCGGGACGCCGACATTCACTTTGCGGGCCGTTTCAAGAGGCGGCCGATGACCTGCCTGATCGATGCGATATTCGGCACGGGGCTTTCCCGGCCGGTCGTCGGGGAAGAGCGGGAAATGATCCGCCAGCTGAATGCCTTCGACAAGCGCTGGTCGCCAGTGGTTGCCGTCGACATCCCATCGGGCCTGGATGCCAACACCGGCCGTCCGCTGGGAATCGCGGTGGAGGCGGCGGCGACCGTGACGATGGGCCTTCCGAAGGTCGGATTCCGGGCGCCGGAGGCGAAGAGGTACGTCGGAGAGCTCATGGTGGCCGACATCGGCTTCCCGGCCGAGCTTCTGCGTTAAGCCCGCGCAAAAACAACCCGTCTTTTTTCAAATTTTCACCTTTCAGGCTGTTGACTTCCCCGAATCATATTGTATCTTTCAAATCAACAAACTTACGCATGCGTAAGTTTGTTGATTAGTAAAAAGCGGCGGCATCTGGGAGAGGGTAAGGTTCGGGGCGCCGGCATGTCCTCCGGAGACTCGACGGGGGAGAGGGGCGGCGGACCCGGGTGACGGATCGAAGGGGGCGCTTGCGCAGGACGGGCGGAGCCTATGGAGAGAGGCCGGCCTTGGGGAGAGGGGGACCAGTACCAGGGACTTCGTCGATGGACGATTCAACTTCAAGACGGGCGTCGCAGTTCTGCCGGATTCTGGGGAATCCGCTGGCCTACCGCATTGTCCGGCTATTGGACGGCAAGCGGAGGCGCCCGATGGAACTGGCAAAAATACTTGGGGTCTCCGCCACGTCGGTCGTCAACCAGCTCAAGCACCTGAAGATCGCAGGGGCGGTCCGCTTCCGTTCCAGCGGCGTCCGGCGCGCCGGTCGCAAGGTCGAGTACTGGCTCTCCGATCGGGCCCTCACCCGCCTGATCGAGGACCTCGAGCGCTGCATGCGCAGCCTGGCCAAGTAACGGCCCCTTCCTTCCAATTCATTGCGGCCGAGCCGCGGCGTGCTAAGCTCTAGGTCATGGGGCCTTTCCTGGGACGTCGCTTGGGATGGGGAATCCCGGACCTGGAATACCCGAACCGGAGGTCGGCATGACCCGGATCCTCATTCTGTCCGCATCCGCCGGCGCCGGGCACAACCGCGCCGCCGAGGCCATCCGCGAGAGCGCGAAGGCCTACTGCCCCGGCGTCGAAACCGAGTGGGTCGATTCCCTCAAGTACACCAATGTCGTCTTCGCCAAGCTCTACGAAAAAAGCTACGTCTGGATGGCGAGCTACTCCCCGTCCCTCTGGGGCGCGCTCTACAAGGAGATGGGCAAGAACGTCGAGCGCAAGAATCTCGAGAAGGTCGTCGAGCTTCACGACCGCCTGACCTACCGGAAACTCCAGGAACGCGTCGAGGAATTCAAGCCCGACGCCGTCGTCTGCACCCACTTCCTGCCGGCCAACGTCCTGCTCGCCAAGCGCATCGGGATCCCGGTCTACATCGTCGTGACCGACTTCGACGCCCACATGATGTGGTACAAGAAGGCCGCCGCCGGGTACTTCGTTGCCAGCGACGAGGTCAAGGTCCAGCTTTCGCGTTACGGCTTCCCCGCGGAGAAGATCCATACGACGGGCATTCCCATCCACCCGGTCTTCGCCCAGGAAACCCCCCGGACGCCTTCGGACAAGCCCTCGATCCTCTTCATGAGCGGCGGCTTCGGCATGGGCCATATGGAAGAGGCTCTTGAGCGCATCCTGGCGATCCACCTGCCCTTCACCCTGACGGTGGTCGCGGGCAAGAACGAGCCCATGCGGAAGAAGCTCGAGAAGATCGCCGGCGGACGCGCCACCGTGCACGGCTTCGTGACGAACGTGCATGAGTTGATGGGGCAAAGCGACCTCATCATCACGAAGGCGGGCGGCCTCACGGTTTCCGAATGCCTGGCCAAGAAACTGCCGCTGGTCATCTTCTCGCCGATCCCCGGCCAGGAGGAGTGCAATGCCGATTACCTCCTCGAGCACGGGTGCGCGGTCAAGGCCCGGACCCTGGACGTGCTCGACTACAAAGTTCTCGAACTTCTGGAAAACCCTGCCCGCCTGGATATGATGAGGCGGGCCTGCGGCGCCGCCGCCAAGGCCAATGCCGGGCGGGACGTTCTTCGACGGATCCTCGATGAAAATTCTGCTCGCGGATGATGAACGGTCCATCGCCGTCACCCTCGGCGACGCCCTCCGAGGCGCCGGACATGCGGTGACGGTGGTGCCCGACGGCGAGCAGGCTCTCCAAGCGCTCCAAGTCGACACCTTCGACTGCGTCATCACGGACATCCGCCTCCCGAAGGCCGACGGCCTGAAGGTCCTCAGGTCCGCGAAGGACCTGAATCCCTCCAGCCGCGTCATCCTGATCACCGCCTACGCCAGCGTCGAGGATGCCGTCGCCGCAATCAAGGACGGCGCCGAGGACTACATCCAAAAGCCTTTCTTCAACGACGACGTGCTGGTGAGGCTCAAGCGGCTCGAACGCCTGCGCTCGCTGGAGCAGGAAAACACGCAGCTCAAGGAGGAACTCGCCGGCCGACGCCAGTTCGGCTCCCTGGTCGGTAAGTCGCCGCGGATGCAGGCCGTCTACGACCTGGTCAAGTCCGTCGCCGCGAGCGAGGTCAACGTCCTGATCGAGGGCGAAAGCGGCACGGGCAAGGAGCTGGTCGCCGAGGCGATCCATTACAACTCCCCGCGCAAGGGAAAGCCGCTCATCAAGATGTCGTGCAGCGTCTTCCCGGAGACCCTGATCGAGGACGAACTCTTCGGCCATGTGAAAGGCGCATTCACCGACGCGAAGACCGACAAGTCCGGGCGCTTCGAACGCGCCCATACCGGAACGATATTCATCGACGACATCGACGATTTGCAGCCGCTGCCGCAGGTCAAGCTGCTGCGGGTCCTCCAGGAGCGGGAATTCGAGCGCATCGGGGCAACGGAGCCGATCAAGATTGACGTCCGCGTCGTCGTCGCGACCAAGAAGGACCTCTGGCAGCTGGTGCAGAATTCGACCTTCCGCGAGGATCTTTTCCACCGCCTCAACGTGGTCAAGGTCCACCTCCCGCCGCTGCGGGAGCGGGGCGAGGACGTGCCGCTCCTGGTCGGCCACTTTCTGAAAAAATACTCGAAGGGTCGGGAGTTCTCGATCGCCTCCGAGGTCCTGGAGGCCCTGCAAAGCTATTCCTGGCCGGGCAAC
>DATGFI010000441.1:0-2850 GCA_035309205.1 Planctomycetota bacterium
TACCCTCCAGAGCTGCTCGATGACGCCGATGCACCAGCGCGCGCTCTTCCTCGAGGCGCGGATCGGCTTGCCGTCGACGATCACGTTGACCGGGTTCGTATGCAGCTGCGGGTACTGCCGCAGCGCCACCCAGCTGGACCGGTCGATGTTCACCTCGAAGGCCAGGTCGTGCTCCCGGTCGTCCGCGGGAACCTCCCTCGACGCTGCCATCCGTCCGTTGACGATGATCTCCACCCGGCGGACGGCATCCTTCGGCACGGCGGCGCCCGGACCGGTCCCCAGGGCGGGCTCCGCCGCGAACGCCACCTTCGTCCGCACCGGGGTGGGTCCCGGTCCACCCAGGAGGACCGTCTCCCCCGGCGTCTTCCCGTTGACCGAGAACTCGAGGGCGTGAGCGTAGCCGTCGGACACGTAGGACCTCCCCTTGCCGATGCCCTCGCACCACCTGGCGTAGTCGATCCGGTCGATCTTGCCCATCTGGACATAGACGCGGCCTTCGCCTACGCGGCCGCCGCTGATGCAGGGGAAATCCGTCTCGCCGCTCGCCTTCAGCGGAAAGCCGCAGTTCATAAGCTGATACCAGCAGTTCCATTCCTGCAGGCGGTTCGTGTCCATGGCGCTGATGAAGTCGCAGATGCCCTGCGCCGTGGTAACGCAGATCTCCTGGGCGCCGATCCCGTTCATCTCCGGCACGACCAGGTTCGGAAGGCGAAGCTTCGACCGCGCGACGCTCCGGATCAGCTCTTCCTCGCTCAGCTCCTTGTCGCCGTTCTCGTCGATCGTTGCGAAGTCCTCGGGCAGGAGAGCGTCCTTCCCCGCGGCGAGCAGCCTCTTGGCCGCCGCCGCGTCGTTGACACCGAGGCCGTTGGCGGAATGGGCGTAGCCGGTATAGGCTCCCTGCGCCTTCGCCCACTTCATGAGCGGCGTCGTCCAGGTCGGCCAGCCTTTCGTCTTGGTCCCGTCCGAGCCGGGATACGTCTGATCCTTCAGGTTGAGCAGGCAGACGTGGCCCAGGGCTTGAGAGCCGAAGCCACTCACCTCGACGTCGTACTTCAGCACCGTGAACGGCTCCGAGAGCTGGTGCGCGGTCGGCTGGAAGAACTGCCGCTGGTACTCGTAGCAGGGCCCCCAGGTCAGGTTGCAGCCCACGTTGAGGCCCTCCCCCTTCACGTGGAGGAACATGTCGGGCGCGTGGACGCCTTCGGTCGGATTCGTGTAGTGCGCACAGCCGGCGGCGTGGATGTGATGGTCGCCGCTGTAGAAGCCGTACTCCATCGGGTTCACCCAGCGCTCGACCTTCACCGCGATCGAGGGGTCGCCCTTCTCCGGGATGGTCACGGACTTGGCCTTGAGCCGGTACTCGGGACCGCGGCCGTAGACCATCGTCAGCTCGCCCGGGGGCAGCAGCACCGTGCCCCCGTCGTGGCGGTAGATCTGCTTCTGAAAGAAGAAGTCCGGCGCGAGCCGCTTGGGCTGCGGAGGATAGACATGATTGAGCCGGTCGGTGAACGTAAAACGGCCGGTGGTCGGTGTTCCATCGGAGTCGGTGATCGACAGGCGGACCGGAATCCCGGGCCGGATGTCGAAGAGCACCGGCGCCTCCGCTCGGAAGCCCAGGTCCTGCGATCCCTGGCCGACATCGAACGCGAAAGTCGCCTCGCGCTTGCCCGCATCGGTGCTGTAGATCAGGGCGAGGAGATACTCAACCTTGAGCCCGCTGAGGTTGGGCGTCAGGGGCGGCGACTGGACGAGCTCGACCTGGAGAAAGCGGCCGGGCGCGCCCTTCTGGTTTCCGAAGCCTCCCGACATCAAGGGTCCCGACTGGGGGCTGCTCAGATGGGGCGTGCCCTTCACCGGGCTGTCATTCACGACCTTGATCAGGACCGGCGCGTAGCCGCCCTGCTGGAGGATCGCGGGGCCCGGGCCCCGGGCTAGCTTCACGCGCGATTCCGGGTTGATGTCGACCAGGAGCAGCGCCTGAGGATCCAGGACCTGCTGGATTCTTTTCGCGTCGTTCCCGGCGTCCCGAAGGGCGGCTTTGGTCTCGGCGGACAGCGGCGCTCCCATGAAGTCGAAAGCCTGAGAGAGCCGGTCCGCGTTCGCGGCCAGGGGCTGGCCTTCGACCTCGACCGGCTCCTGAGCCAGCAGCAGGAGCGCCAGGACGATGTTCATCGGGCTCTCCTCAATCCATCCCTACCCGGACCTGGAGCCGCGCCATCGCCTTCATCCCGCTCGCGCTGGTGTGCTGGACGCTCACCAGATAGTGTCCCGGGTTCTTGTAGATGTGGATGGTCTCCGCATAACCATCCGCCGCATGAATGTCCCGGTTTCCGTCCGACTTGACCGGAACCGCAGGCGAGCCGTCCCCGAAGTCCCAGGTCTCGCCGCCCTCCTGATCCCGAAACGTTCGGACCTTGAAGACGACCGGGTCGTCGGGCCGGATCCCGAAGGTCGGGGCATAGGTGGCGTGGATCGTGGGCGGCGGCTTTTCGGGTTGACCTTTCTCCAGGACCTGGACCACGGGAAAGTCGTAGTCGACGCGGCCCGCGGCGTCGGTCACCTTCAGGATCTCGCAGTAGGCTCCGGGGGCCGCATAGACCCGCTCCACGTGAGATCCGGCGGCCTTGGTCCCATCCCCGAAGGTCCATTCATATCGCAAGTCCCTCCCCCGGGAGTTCGAGGCGTCCAGGACCGCTTTCTGTCCGGTCCACACCAGCGCGTGCGGCCGGGCCACGGCCGAGGGCTCCACGTCGTGCTCCTGACGATAGCTTTGCCAGAGGAAGGCATATCCCTCCTCGATGCCCCAGAGGCCAGAGGGCTGCCGCCGGGTGATGTCGAAATGCAGATGGC
>DATGFI010000442.1:0-2777 GCA_035309205.1 Planctomycetota bacterium
GTTCCTTCTCCGGTCTGACAGGGAAGTCCGGTCTTCCGAAATTCGGCCGTGGAAGTGAGCAAATATTCACTTAGTTCTGACACCCTGGCTCCGGAGCCCCCGTACCATAGGACATCATGAAGCACCTCTCCCATGAAGAGCGCCGCAAGCGCATCGTCCATGGCGCCATGGAAGCCTTTGCGCGGTGGGGCTTCCGGGGAACGAGGAGCCGGGACCTGGCGAAGGCGGCGGGCGTCAGCGAAGCCCTGATCTTCAAGCATTTTCCCAACAAACGCGCGATCCAGAAAGCCATCATCGAGGAGCGCATCCGCCAGACTGGTCAGTTCATCTCCGCCGAGCTGCGTGAAGCGCCCCTGGACCGGGCCCTGGAGGCGATCGCGGTGCGGATCCTGCAGGGCTCGGAGCGGGATCCCAGCTTTCTGCGCTTGCTTTATTTCGCGGGCCTCGAATCGGAGCCCTTGGCGCCGATGTTCTTCAAGCGGCGGGTCTCGCAGAGCATCGATGAGCTGGCCGAGCTTTATCGGGTCTGGGCCCGTCGGGGCTGGGTCCGAAAATCGATCGATGCTCGGATGTTCGCGTGGAGCTTCATGTCCTGCGTCTTTCAGCTTGTCGCGGTCCGAAGCATCTTCAGCGTCAAGCGCATGTCCGACCACCGGGGGAGTCTGGCGGCGAATGTGTCGGCGCTCTTCCTCCAGGGGATCCGGTCCTGAGCTCCGGCGTGTCCGCCCGGCGCGACGCAGGGGAAAGCCCAGTCCGGATGCTCCCGGGCCGACGCAGGCTCGGAGACGGAGGACCGCGATGAGCCTGCCGGATCGCTGGCGGGGATTCTGGGCCGCCGCCAAGGCCCAGGGCGACCCGGCCGCGCTTTGGGAACCCCTCGCCGCACGCTACGAGGAACCCCATCGCGCGTACCACACGCTCCGCCACATCGAACATTGCCTCGAGGAGTTCGATGCGGTCCGCGGCGAGGCCCGGGACCCGGTCGCCATCGAAATGGCCCTCTGGTACCACGATGCGGTCTACGACACTCGCCGACGCGACAATGAGGAGCGAAGCGCCGTCCTGGCGGAGCGGTCGGCTGCTGTCGCGGGCCTGGCGCCCGAGTTCGCCCGTCGGGTGGGCGATCTGATCCGAATCAGCACGCACCGGAAGTCGGCTTCCGATCCCGATGGACGCCTCTTTGCCGATGTCGACTTGGCGATCCTGGGCCAGCCTTCCGAGGCCTTCAAGGAATACGAACGCCAGGTGCGCCTGGAGTACGCCTGGGTGCCCCTGGAGGCTTTCCGCGCCGGACGCGCGAAGATTCTGGAGTCGTTTCTGGACCGTTTTTCCGTCTACGCGACGCCCGCGTTCCAGGAGAAGTACGAAAAGCGAGCCAGGCTGAATCTGACGTCGTCCCTGCTGGTGCTGAAGGGGGGGCTGCCGTGACCGCCCTCGAAGCTGCAGGCACGCGGCGCGACCGGTCGGACGTCGGCGAGCGGGTCCTTAGCGCTTCTTCTTCCTTGCCATGGGCGACTTCTTCTTCGGTGCCTTCTTCGGCTTCCCGGCCGCGGGCCTGAGCTTCTTTTTGGGGGCCGGCTTCGGAGCGGCCTTCTTCGGAGCCGGCTCGGAGGCGACCTTCGCTTTGGCATGGGCGACGTGACCCTTGGCGTGGCCGTGCACCGCCGCGGCGGCATGCTTCTTGTCGTCCTTCTTATGGTGGTGGTCGTCCTTGGGACGGTCCGGGGGCCGCCGCAGTTCCTCCGCGATCTTGAAGTCGAGCTCGCGCTTGAGGAGAGGGGGGGGCAGCACGCCCGCGTGAAGGATCGCCATGTGATAGAAGAGGTCGTTGAAACGAGTCTCCATCCGATCCTTCGCCCACTTGCGGAGATCGCGGAACTTCTCGCGGCCCCACCAGTGCAGCGTCGGAACGCCGGGCTGGACGACGTAGCGCCGGGTCTCGGCCTCGGCGCAGACTCGATCCATGCCGAGGTGGTCGATCAGCGTCTCGATCGATTGCTGGTACGTCATCTTTCCAACGGAGATCTTCGAATCGATCATCACCCGCACGCACGTGAGGATCATGGATTGCATCTGCATGAACCGCGACTGCGGAGTGTCGTCGTGCCCCATTTCCTTGGCCCGCTCCTCGCAATAGAGCGCCCAGCCGCCGGCGGAAGCGGGGTCTTCGTAGACCAGGCGGGGCATCGACGAGTGCCGTGCGGCCCAGGAGGTCTGGAGGTAGCGGCCGGGATAGCCTTCCCGCACCGCCAGGCTCGAGAGCGATCCGTGGTTGTGCTCCTTCAGCTTGTCGCTGTCGCAGTCGCCCGGAGTGACGAACAGGTACCCGTCCTGCTTGGCTTCGAATCGTGCGGGGGCCCAGGTGCCGCCGAACGGCTGGAAGTGGCGAAGGAACGACGGGGTCTCGATCACGTAGAGCTGCTCGCCCTCGGGGAACTGGGCGAATTTCGAACGGTTCACGAACTGGCGGGTCTTCTGCACCGCCTCGCGCACGTATCGCAATACGCCGTCGAAGTTCTCCGCGTGCTGCTGCTTGATCAAGTCGCGAATGTCCTCAAGCGGCGTCTTCCGCTTGATGGCCTTGGCGACCTCCTTCTGGCGTTCCTTGATCTTGTCGATTTCCGCCTCGGCCTGGGCGGCGACGTGGCCGGGCGACACGTCCAGCCCGCGGACCTGGAGGAGCTTCTTGAAGCGGTCCTCTCCGATGGCGTACTGGTCCCTGCAGTCGGGCAGGACGTCGACAATGAGCCAGTCGCTATAGCGCTCCAGAGCATTCT
>DATGFI010000443.1:0-3177 GCA_035309205.1 Planctomycetota bacterium
TCCAGGTCGCATTCGGGGTCCGGCGTCTCGTAGTTGGCGGTGGGATGCACGACGCTGTCGCGGATCGAAAGGACGGTCGCGACCAGCTCGGCGGCGGCCGCCGCGCCCAGCAGATGGCCGATCATCGATTTGGTCGAGCTCACCGGGATCCTCTTGGCGAAGTCCCCGAAGGTCCTCTTGATCGCGGCGGTCTCGATCTTGTCGTTCATCGGCGTCGAAGTGCCGTGGGCGTTAATGTAGGAGATCTGTTCGGGCTTGAGGCCCGCGTCCTTGAGGGCGGCGCTCATCGCGTAGGCGCCGCCGGTGCCGTCGGGATCGGGCGCGGTGATATGGTAGGCATCGTCGCTGTTGCCGATGCCGAGCACTTCGGCGTAGATCTTCGCGTCGCGAGCCAGGGCGTGCTCCAGCTTCTCAAACACCAGGATCGCCGCGCCTTCGCCGAGGACGAAGCCGTCGCGATTCTTGTCGAAGGGCCGGGAGGCTTTCTCGGGCGCATCGTTGCGGGTCGAGAGGGCGCCCATGTTGGCGAAGCCGGCGACCGCGAGGTAGGTCATGGCGGCCTCGCTCCCTCCGGTGAGCATGACGTCGGCGTCTCCGTACTGAATGGTGCGGAGGGCCGTGCCCATCGCATGATTGGCGGAGGCGCAGGCCGAAGCGACGCCCCAGTTGGGGCCGCCCAGTCCGTGCGCAATCGCGATCTGGCCCGCGGCCGCGTTCAGCATCATCTTGGGGACGAAGAACGGGCTGATCCGGCCGGGCCCCTTTTCGTTGAATTTCTTGTCCTGCTCCTGCATCTCGGTCAGGCCGCCGATGCCGCTGGCGATGATCGCGCCGCAGCGGAAACGGTCTTCCTTCGAGAAGTCGATCCTGGAATCCTCCACGGCGCCCTTGGCGGCGGCGACCGCGTATTGGGCGAAGGGATCCATCCGCTTGGCTTCCTTCGAGTCCATGAACTGTCCCGGATCGAAGTTCTTCAACTCGGCCGCGAAGGTCACGGAGTGTCCCGCGGTGTCGAATTTCGTGATCTTGGCCGCGCCGCTCTGCCCCGAGAGCAGGGCCTTCCAGTACGCGTCGACGGTGTTACCGACCGGAGTGAGGACGCCGATTCCGGTGATGACGACCCTATTTCTTGTCGCTGGCATTCTTCTCGATATAGCTGATGGCGTCGCCCACGGTCTGGATCTTCTCGGCCGCGTCGTCGGGGATGGAAAGATCGAAGGCATCTTCGATTTCCATGACCAGCTCGACGGTGTCGAGCGAATCGGCGCCCAGGTCGTTCACGAACGAGGAGGTCTTGGAGATCTTCTCCTTGGCCACTCCGAGCTGTTTGGAAACGATTTCGACGACCTTGGTCTCGATTTCGGCGGCAGACGCCATAGATCCTCCGTCAATGGGGAACGTTACCGGGGCCCCGGTAATGGGGCGCGATTATATGGACCCTATATCGTCATTTCAAGCATTAAGTCTCCAACGCCAGGACGTTATTCCTCATTCCGCCCGCGGTCCTGATTGAGCTCCAGCAGGACCCCGAACGTCTCCTTGGGCCGAAGGAAGGTCACCCATTTCCCGCCGGCACCCACCCTGGGCTCGTCCCAGAGGGGGCGGTAGCCCTTGGCCTGCAACTCCCTGATCGACTCGCGGATGTCCTCGACCTCGAGGCACACATGATGGATCCCCTCGCCGTGCGACGCCAGGAACTTCGAAATCACGGCCTCGCCGTCCTGGGGCTCCAGCAGTTCCAGGACCGACTCGCCGACCTGGATCTTCACGACCTCGAGCTTCATCTCCGGGATCGTCTCCCGGGATACGACGGGCAGACCCAGGATCTCGGTATAGAACCTTGCCGCGGCTCCGGCGGAGCGGCAGGCCATTCCCAGGTGCTCGATCTTCCGGATCTTCACGGGTAACGTTTCACAGTATCCTCAACGGCGTCGAAGATTTGCTCCACGACCTTTCGCGCCGTCTTGATTTGGCCGACGATCGGAATCCACTTCCCGACGGCGGACACGAAGACGATGGTCCGTCCCGAGCGACAGAGATGAACCGGGTTGCCCTGAGGTTTGAAGCGGACCTCCAGCTTGCGGCCTTCGGCGATGTCGGGGACCAGCCCGGCCGAGGGGAGCCGCACCACCTGAACCGACGTGTTCTGGACCAGGTAGTTGCGGAGCTGGGTTCCCGCGAACGCGGGGCCTTCGAACTTGGCCCGGGCGTCGGCCGCAAGGACCTGATTGTGGGGTTCGGTCGAGAGCGTCCGGAACTCGGCCTTCATGCCCTCGGCAAGGAAGGCGTCGAGCCAGGGGTCCTCGGGCTCGGCAAGCCGCCGTTCGGCGGCGCTGAGGAGACCGTACAGGAGAGCGGCGACGGCAGCGCCGGAGGCGACCGGGGCCAGCAGCGGTTTCATGAAAGCGGCTTCCCGTCATCGTGGCGACCGTAGCGCTCGACGAGGGCCCCGCAGATCTCGCCCAGGGACACCTCCGCCTTGACGCAACCCAGGACTGCCGGGAACAGGTTCTCGTCCTTCGATGCGGCGGCGCGCAGGCTCGCCAGGGCTCGATCGACGGGTGCGCGGGAGCGCGCCGCCATCCGCTTCTCGAAGGCTTCCCGGCGGGAGGTCTGGGTCCTGTCGTCGACTTTGAGGACCTTGAGGGCGTGGCCGTTCTGGGGCTCCTCGTACTTGTTCACGCCGACGATGACGCGCTTGCCGTCCTCGATCTCGCGCTGGCAGGCGAGCGCGCTTTTCTCGATCTCCGTCCGCTCGTAGTCGAGGGCCTCCTGGGCCCCGCCGAGGCCATCGATGATTTCGATGTACTTGCGCGCCTCCGTTTCGAGACGATCGGTTTCCTGCTCGATTTCATAGGAGCCCCCGAAGGGATCGGCGACGTCGCAGATCCCCGTTTCATTCGCGATGATCTGCTGGGTCCGGAGGGCGACCCGAGCGGCGTCCTCGCTCGGCAGCGCCAAGGCCTCGTCCATCGCGTTGGTGTGCAGGGACTGGGTTCCGCCGAGCAGGGCCGCCATCGCCTGGATCGCCACGCGGACCACGTTGTTGTGAGGCTGCTGGGCGGTCAGCGTAGAGCCGGCCGTCTGAGCGTGGAACCGCAGCTGCTGGGCCCGCGGATCCTTCGCCCGGAAACGGTCGCGCATGATGAGCGCCCAGAGCCGCCGGGCGGCGCGGAA
>DATGFI010000444.1:0-12682 GCA_035309205.1 Planctomycetota bacterium
GGCGCGAACTCGAGGTCGACCGGGCGGAAGTTTGGGTCGCTCGAGACGATCAGGTCCTGGCGCCACTTGGTCTTGTAGCCGGTCCCGTCGTCGATCATCTGGTGCTGCTTGGTGCCCAGGAATCCGATGTTGTTGTTGATCAGCACGTCGCCCTGGACTTCGGGCGGGAAGTGGCGGCTGCTGACGAACTCGAGGCCCGAGGTCGGCCGCACGCGCTGAGAAGGCTCGAGGAGGTCGGGGCTGCGCGGATTGGCAGCGCCGTACCTCGACTTGATCGAGCCCGGCACCATCCACTCGAAGTCGGGTCCGGACGTGTGCAGGAAGAAGTGCTGGCCCCACTCGTCATAGGCGACACCCCAAGGATTCGGGATGGGCAGCTGAGCGTGGCGTTCGAGCTGGCGCCGCTGAGGCTGGAAGCGGAAGAAGCCGCCGTCCGTCCCCCGCACGGGTCCGTAGGCGGTCTCGATGTTCGATCGGAGGAACGTTCCCTCGGCAAGGATGATCGCGCCTGACGGATCCGCGGTGAACGCATTGATCGCGTGATGCGTATCGTGGTCGTCAAAGCCCTCGAAGATGAGCTCGGTCTCGTCGACCTTGTCGTCGCCGTCTTTGTCCTTTAGGAGGGAGAATCGCCCGTTTCCGGCCGAGAGATAGACTCCCTCGGGGGCGAATTCGAAACCGATCGGAATGTTGAGGTGGTCGGCGAAGACCGTCTCCTTGTCGGCCTTGCCCGTCCCCTTCGTGTCCTCGAGGATGATCAGCTTGTCGTTGGGCCGAGGATCACCGGGCTTCCAATGAGGATAGGTCGGCATGCAGGCGACCCAGAGGCGGCCCTTGTTGTCGAAGGACATCTGCACGGGCTTCTCCAGGTCGGGGAATTCCTTTTCGCTCGCCCATTGCTCGACCTTATAGCCGGGCGGGAGCTTGAACGTCGCGAGGGCCTCCTTTTCATCGAGGAACTTGATCCCGCCGCCCTTGGGCTTGAAGTTCGTCTCGACCGGCGGCAGCACCGTCGTCCCGGCGTCGAGCGCGGCCACGTCGATCGTCTTCCCCTCGAGGGCGGCCTGGAGGGCCTTCTCGCGGATCTCGAGCATTTCGCGGTTCTTCTGGATCTCGAACGGATAGTTCGCGGGGCCGAACGGGTTGTAGCGGCGTCCGTAAGCGTGGACGCCGTTGGGGATCTTGAAGTCGTTAAGCCAGAAGAAGTCCTTCTCGCGCACGGCGGCATGGACGGCCGCGCGACGGGACTCATCCTTCACCGGGGTCTTCCCGAAGATGCGGTCGCAGAGAAATGGCGCAAGCTTCCGGTAGCCGGCGTCGTTGTAGAGCGCGCCGTCGGCCGTAAGCGCCTCTTTGGACTCCTTGTACCAGCCTTGCGACGCATGGAAGGCGTCGACGAAGAGGACGCCGTTCTCGGCCGCGACGGCCTCCATGACGGATGTGTACGCCGCGAGCAGGGGATTCTGGAGACGGCCGTCCGGGACATCCATCGTCGCGGACAGGTCTTGGACGGCGGTGGGGGCGACGAGGACGAGCTTCGCGGGCACCTTGTCGTTATATTTCTGCGCAAGGGTGTGCCTCAGGAAGGCGTCGAGTTCCGCGCGGTAGTTCTTCAGACCCGCGTTGCCGAGGAAGGATTCATTGAAGCCGAAGAAGCAGATCAGGACGTCGGGTTTGAGGCGGTTGAGCCACTGTTCCTCGGTCTCAAAGTGGCCTTCGCCGCCGGCGATGCGGTTGTCGCAGTAGGCCCCGGCAAACTTCTCGGCGCCGGGAAAGCCGAGCTGGTTCTTGCGGGCGGAGTGGGGCCGGAAGCTCGGCGTATTGGCCTCGTCGCCCATGTTACGGAAGACGAGGTGGAGGTCAGGGTAGCGCAGCTGGAGCTCGGTTTCGAAGTGTCCATAGTTGGCCTCGCGGGATGCCATGCCGTTGCCCAGGAGGACGACGTGAGCGTCCTTCTCGAGCTTGAGGAGTTCGGCGCCCTGGGGATCGGCGTTGACGGGCCCGATCTGAAGGGTGACGCAGACAACGGCAAGGGCGGCTATGAAACGTTTGTTCATCCCGAGTCTCCCAGGAAGCGCGTGCCGACAGCCCATCCGCGGCACACTAACTAATAGCGCGTCCGCGGTGGGATTGGACGGGATTAATGGGACTTTTGCTCCCAGGTACTCGAGGCGCTCAGCGCGGGAGATCCACGGGCTGAACGCCGGCGGCAAAGGCGGCAAGGCACGGGACTCCGAGGCCGCACATCGGCCCCCCTCCCCGGCATCGCCGCAGAGGATCCCGCCGCCATTCCCTGCATGAAGCGCGTCACGCCAATGCATCGCGTCCGTCCAGAACATCCGCCTTTGCCACGGTACAACGACGGACAACTTCGTAGAGAATCACTCCTGCAGCAACACCGACATTCAAGGAGTCCGCACGGCCCATGATGGGGATGCGCGACGTCTGGGTGCAGAGTGCGAGTTCCTCCGGAGCCAGACCCCGCCGTTCATCCCCGAAGAGCACGACCAAGGGAGAATCGACCGATGCCTCGGTATAGATTTCGTCGGCCGACGGCGAGGTTCCCCAGAATCGACAGCCCCGCAGGGACTTCCATTTCGACAGCTCTTCCAGGGTGCAGCGCACCAGCCGCAGCCGAAACACGCCGCCCATGCTGGCCCGGATCACGGCCGGATCGAAGGGATCGACCTTGTCCCCGATCAGCAGGACGCCGCCGACGCCGGCCGCCTCGGCGGTCCGGAATATGGTCCCGATATTCCCTGGAGAGCGGAGCGAACTCAGCGCGATCCAGCAGACGCTCTGCCGGGGATCCGCATCGGCCAGCGAGGTCCAGTGCTGTCGAACGATCGCTCCGATCCCCGACGCGCGGGCCGTGCCGGAAATCGAGCGGAACTGCCCTGGCGCCATCCGGAGGACCGGCACCCCCGCGCGTTTCTGCAGGCGGACGTTCTTCTGGACCGCGGGATTCTGGGCGAGGACTTCGCTGTAGACGATGGTCTCCATTGGAATCCCCGCATCCAGGGCCTGGATAAAGTTGCGAAATCCTTCGATGAAATGCAGCCCCGTACGGTTCCGGACGTCCCGAAGGCGGAGACTCCGCACTCGCGCCTGCACTCGTCGAACAACCGGGTCATCGGTCGATTCCATCCATTCTGTCGCCTGCGGCGACGGTCAAGGGGAAGAAAAACTGAGAAGGATCCAGCAGGGAGGGAGCGTCAACTTCCCGGCATGAGAAGGGCGCCGTCCAGCGGCGCGGTAAGCTGGATTCAGCATACCCGCCCGACGCCTGGGATGCAACCGGAGGCTTCCGCGGGTTGTTTCTTAAGAAGGAATTCCCCATGGGGCTTGGAGCGGCCCCGGTCCCGCATCGGAGTCTGCGATGTCGCCCGCTCGACGCCTGACCTCCGCCGCCTTGCTTTTGGCGGTCTTTGCCCGCGCCTCGGGGCAGGAAGCTCCCCATGGCGTCGATTTCGTCTCCCAGATCGAGCCCATCCTCCGTCAGAACTGCCAGAAGTGCCACGGCTCCGAACACCAGAAAGGCGGACTCAGACTCGACCGGCGCGATGCCGCCCTCCGCGGCGGCGACTCCAGCGATCATGTCCTCGTCCCCGGCAAAAGCGCGAAGAGTGACCTCATCGCGCGGCTGAAGTCGACCGACTCCGACGTCATGATGCCTCCTAAGGGAAAACGCATTCCATCCGAACAAATCGCCCTCCTCGCAACCTGGATCGATGCGGGCGCGGTCTGGCCGGAAACGGCCGCGGCCGCCTCGCCCGTCGTTCCCGGCCGGACGATCACCCCCGAGCAGCGCGCCTACTGGGCCTTCCAGCCCGTGCGTCACCCCGACGTGCCGAAGGTCCGACATGCCGACCGCGTCCGTACCCCGATCGACGCCTTCCTCCTTGCCCGCCTCGAACGCGAGGACCTCGAGCCCGCGCCCGAGGCGTCGAAGGTCGACCTGATCCGCCGCGTCAGCTACGACCTGACCGGCTTACCGCCCGCGCCAAGGGAGATCGATGCCTTCGTGCAGGATCCGGCGCCCGACGCTTACGAGCGCCTCGTCGACCGCCTCCTCGCGAGCCCACACTATGGAGAGCGCTGGGCGCAGCACTGGCTTGACGTCGTCCGCTTCGGCGAGAGCGAGGGATTCGAGTACGACACGCCCGTCGGCAACCTCTGGCGCTACCGTGACTATGTCATTAGCTCGCTCAACGCCGACAAGCCCTACGACCGTTTCGTCCGTGAGCAGGTGGCCGGCGACGAAAACGATCCTGCCAGCCGCGAGGCCCTGGTCGCCGCGGGATTCCATCGGCTCGGCGCCGTCCGGCGTAACGCGGGCAACCAGGAAGTCGCCAGCAGCCGCAACGAAGTCCTGACCGACCGCACTGACATCATCGGCGCCGCCTTCCTCGGCGTGACCCTCGGCTGTGCGCGCTGCCACGACCACAAGTTCGACCCCATCCTGCAGAAAGACTACTACCGGCTGCAGGCCTTCATGGCAGCAACGGACGAGTGCAACATCTCCTTGGCCACTCCCGAAGAGGACGCCGCTTATAAGGAGATGACCGCCCATCTCCAGGAAGAGATCGTCCCGCTCAAGAAGCGTCTGAAGACCGCCCAGGGCGAGGAGCGCATCCAGCTCGAGGCGCAGATCGAGCAGCTCGAAGACCAGAAGCCGCCCGCTCCGCCGGCCATCAACACCGTCCGCGATCTCCCGGAGCCGACGAAGATTCACGTCCTCCGCCGCGGCGAGTGGGATAAGAAGGGCGATCCCGTCGGAATGCGGGTTCCGACGGTGCTGATCAGCGAGAACGTCCAGGAACTGCCGCTTACGACGCCGAATCCCCGCGCGCAGCTCGCGACCTGGCTGACCGATCCCGCCCATCCGCTGACGCCGCGGGTCATGGTCAATCGCGTCTGGCTCCACCACTTCGGCACGGGACTCGTGAAGACGCCCAACGACTTCGGCGTCAATGGCGAGAAGCCCAGCAACCCGGACCTGCTCGACTATCTTGCCGCCGTATTCGTCGACGGAGGCTGGAGGCTGAAGCCTCTGCACAAGCTGATCCTGATGAGCGCCACGTATCGCCAAGCCTACGCGACGACGGAAACAGCGAAAGCCCTGGGGAAGGACCCGGACAATCGCTGGCTCTGGCGCTTTGACCGTCGTCGCCTCAGCGCCGAGGAACTCCGCGATTCGATGCTCTGCGTCTCGGGCCGGCTCAATCCCGCCATGGGCGGCCCCAGCATCTTCGTCCCCGTCGATCCCGAGCTCGTCAACGCGCTCTACAAGCCCAGGCAATGGGAGGTGACCCACGACAAGGACCAGCACTTGCGTCGCTCGATCTACTTGGTCGCCAAGCGCAACCTGCGGCTGCCGGCGATGGAGGTCTTCGACCAGCCGACGCTGAATTCCAGCTGCGGCCGCCGCGAGTGCAGCACCCACGCGCCGCAGGCTCTCGAGCTCCTGAACGGGTCGTTGTCGAACCCGCTGGCCGCCGCCTTCGCGACGCGCCTGAGCCAGGAAGCGGGGTCCTCCCCCGCCGCCCAGATCGACCTAGCCTTCCGCCTCGCGGCGGGCCGCTCGCCAAACCCGGACGAAAAGCGCCTCGCCGTGGAGTTCCTCGCGCACCGCTCGCTGAAGGAGTTCGCCTTGGCCCTCTTCAACTTGAATTCGTTCCTCTATGTCAACTGAGCTGCCTCACTCCTGCCCAACCCGAACGCGCCGGGAGTTCATCCAGGATGCGTTCTGCGGCTTCGGCTCAATCGCGCTGGCGTCGATTCTGCACCAACAGCAGCTCCGCGCGGACGACGGCGTCATTAATCCGCTGTCGCCGAAGCCGCCGCATCTGAATCCCCGGGCCAAATCGGTCATCTTCCTGTTCATGTCGGGAGGACCGAGCCACCTGGAGACATTCGACCCCAAGCCCCTGCTCAACCAGCTCCACGGCCAGTCGCGGCCCAAGGAATTCGGCGAGGCCAAGTATCAGTTCATTTCGCCGACGGCGAAGCTGTTCGGCACCAAGCGGATGTTCCGGAAGTTCGGCCAAAGCGGCATCGAGGTGTCTGACCTTTTCCCGCACCTTGGGCAGTGCGTGGACGACATGGCCATCATCCGCTCCTGTCACGGCGACATGGTCGTGCACTCAGCGGCGCAGTACGAGCTCTTCACGGGCCGCATCGTCCCGGGCTTCCCGAGCATGGGCTCATGGGCGACCTATGGCCTGGGCAGCGAGAGCGAATCGATGCCTGCGTATGTCGTGATGCCCGACCCGCACGGCGCTCAGGAAGCCGGTCAACCGCTCTACTCGAACGGCTTCCTCCCGGCGATCTACCAGCCCACGATGTTCCGCCCCGGCAAGCGTCCGGTGCTGAACCTGGACCTACCGCAGGGCGTGACGATGGACGAACGGAAGGACACCGTCGACCTCATCCGCGGGCTGAACCGCGCGACCCTGGAGGTCGGCGATTCCGAGTTCTCGGCGCGGATCAGCGCCTACGATCTCGCCTTCAAGATGCAAACCGAGGCGCCCGAGGTTTTCGACCTGAGCAAAGAGCCGAAGGAAACGCTCGACCTCTACGGCGTGGGCGTGGAGCCAACGAACGACTATGGCCGCCGTTGTCTGATGGCACGACGGTTGGTCGAGAAGGGGACACGCTTCGTCTGCGTTGTCTCCGGCGGAGGCACCGGCAATCTCCAGTGGGATGCGCACAGCGACATCGAGGAGAATCACCTGCGGATGGCCTCTCAGACCGACAAGCCGATTGCAGGTCTCTTGAAGGATCTGAAGCGTCGGGGTCTCCTGGAGAGCACCCTGGTGGTCTGGGGCGGCGAGTTCGGCCGGTCCCCGGAGGCCGAAGGCGGGAAGGGCCGCGACCACCACAATCTCGGCTTCACGATGTGGATGGCGGGGGGCGGCATCAGGGGCGGCCAAGTGGTGGGCGCCACCGATGCGATCGGACTGAAGGCGATCGAGAAGCCCTATCATTTCCGGGATATTCACACCACGATCCTGAACCAGATAGGCCTCGACCAGGATCGTCTGACCTACCTCCATCTGGGCCGCCACGAACGGCTGACGCTGCTGCGAGGCCGGGTGATCCAGGAGCTTGTCTAGGTCTAGAAGTCGGTCGTGACGACGTTCCTCTCCTGAATCATGTCGCGGCTCAGTCGGTTCAGTGCCCGGTGACGCTCTCGGAGATCCCTTTCATCCGCATAATCGGAGAGCTGCCCTTTCAACTTCGTGCCGGTCGCGGACCGCTTCAGGCGGGATGCATCGGGCTTCACCGAAAGATGGCTCGCACTTCCGCCATCCGCCCTTCGAACTCCCGATCGTCGAGCACCGGGCGTGCGCCTTCGAGCGACACCTGGTCCGCCAGCGTGAGCCAGGACTTGCAGCCCGCATAGATCTCGAGTTCCGGGATCACGACCGCCCGCGGGAGCTCATAGACGCGAACCATGAGGGCATGCACGCTCTCGTCCGCCCAGCGTTGGAAGCGTTCTTCGACGACGGCGTCGGCCAGGATATGCTGGCTCCGCAAGGCTCTCAGCTTGTCCAAGGTCCGGACCTTCACCCACGAGGCAACGATGGCGTAGTGTTGGATCGTGATGCTCCCCGGGGCCGGATCGATGCATTGATCCAGCGCGTCCCGCCATTGCGGCACGACGCTCGTGGGGGACTGGTGCAGGTACGTGGGATACAGGAAGAACTGCTTATCCGTCACTTCGAAACCGCGCGGACCTTCGGCGATGCCGCCCTTCCGTAGAATGATGATCTGCCGACCTGAGCCCAGAGCCCGGCAGACAATCGCCCATTCCTTGAAGGCCCTGTTGTCCGAGGATCGCACGAGGGTAGGATAGCGCCCCCCTGGACGGAATCAAAGGAGAGATGGCTGCTCCCATGCGCCCGTCCTCGCGGAATCAGGGCGGGAAGTGCAGAGCGGGAGTCCAGACTGCCGCCCTCGCGGCGGAGCGCTGAAGGACGCTTCCGGCGGCCGGATTGGGCTGAGGTCCCGGCGAGTATCCAGCCCGCTGCGGTATCCTTCAGATGTTCCGAGACGGCGGACTCACTCGTCAGGCGAAGCCTGCGGCTGGACATTCGGAGGGCCTTTGTAATCCCAGGCGCTGAAGATCACATAGGCATCGTCCTGTCCCAGGCCGAACTTCCGAACGCGCGGCACCACGACCTCCTGGGGCGGGTCGGTTCGGTCGAAGCAGGCCCGAATCCCGTCCCTTTCCGCCGGATACTTCTTCGCATCGCAGACGATGACCGCGTGCTTCCCGAGATGCTCCTCCCGGCGCCACCAGTTGGGAAAGTTCTTGGATGGCTTCCCTACGGGAGTCAGGTCCCACGCGTCCTGTGACCTCCGAACGAAGCGCAGCTGCGAGGCCAGATGATAGTCGTTGCAGACGATGAAGTCGGGGCTTCGGGCGGACACCTGGGTTCCCAGATGGGACCAGCCGGAACGTTGTTCGACCGGGATCGTCGCCAATACGATCGGAAAGATCCCGTAGCAGACTGCGGCAACGCCCAGCGAGCTCCACTGGAGACGCCGGCCAAGGCCCGTCGCCGCCATCAGGATGAGAAGCGTCAGGTAGCCGGGAGCCGGCCAATGGCCCCGCACCGGGCGGATGAAGACGATCAAGGAGAAGAAGAGGAGGACGGGAGTGCCCAGAGCGCTGAGAAACCGCTCCTTCCAGCCGGACTTGCGCCAGCGCATTATGGAGAAGGCTCCGACGGTCCAGGCCAGGATGGCAATGATGGGGGTCAGCAGGTAAAGCTGGCTCGCCGGAAAACGCCACAACTGAGACGCTTGGAAGCCGCTTTCCGTGAAGCGCGACAGGCCCTGATACTCGAACGACTGCCAGCCGTTCCTGGCGTTCCAGACGATCGTGGGTGAAAAAGCCAGGAGGGCGAGGGCGATGCCGAGCCAGGGCTCCTTCCGCCGGAGCCAGGCCCGCTGGTCCGGACTGAAGAGGAGAAAGCCCAGGACGCCCAGTCCCAGGAAGGCGGCATGATATTTGGAGTCCAATGCCAGCCCCAGGAAGAGTCCCGCCGGATACCACCAGCGGGGCGAATCGCCGGAGAGCGCGTGAGCCAGGGCCCAGACCGCTGCGCTCCAGAAGAACAGACATGGCGCATCGGGGGTGGCCTCTGCCGCGAAAACGAAGAAGAGGGGAACGAAGGCGGCCAGAAGCGCCGCCAGCCGGGCGACCTCGTCATCATAAAGCCTGCGTGCGGCGAGGAAGATCAGCCAGACCATCCCTCCGGAGCTGATCAAGGTGAGGACCCGAAAACCCAGCGCGCTGTGGCCGAAGACCGCCGTCGAGAGCCAGCCCAGCCAGGCGATCATGCCCGGATGGTCGTAATACCCCAGCGCGGGCTGCTGCGCATAGACCCAGTGATAGCTCTCCACCGAGCTGAGTTCCAGCTGGGTTGACACGATCCCGCGGATCAGGGTGACGAACGTGATGGCAAGCAGCACCTGACGGGAGCAGGGCGATCCGGCCTGGGAAGTCATGCAGTCCGGCCATCATCCCCGACCCGAAATCGGCTGTCAATCCGGCAAGCTAAGAGAGGGGCTCCCGCGGCTCCCCACCTACGGGACGCATTTGCCATGCAATGGGGGAGCCACTGGCAGACGGGGAGTCCATTCGGTAGAATCACGCGACCGATTCATGATTCCGACCTCGCGATTTGCCCGGAATCTCGGGCTCCTCCTTCTCCTGGACGCCGCTCTCCTTCTGCCCCTTCTGGGAAGGACCACGCTCTCCCGAACCGATGAAACCCAAATCGCGGAAGTCTCCCGGGAAATGGCCACCGGCCGGGACTGGGTTACACCGCGAATCGGCGGACTTCCTTTCGCCGCCTACCCGCCGTTGCAGTACTGGCTGCTCGCCGCTTCGGGTTCGGTTTTCGGCTTCAACGAATTCTCGATGCGGCTCCCAACCGCGCTGTCGGCCGTGGTTCTCGTGGCGGTCGTCGGACTCCTGACCCGCCGGCTGGCGGGGGACGACGCGGGCCTTGCGGCGTCCTTGATCCTGGCCACAACGCCCGCCTTCTTTCTTCAAAATACCGTCTGCCGCGCGGACGTGATCACGTTGTGCCTGGCCACTGCGGCCTTCGAACGCTTCATCGCTTGGACGGAATCCGTGGAGCAGGGAGGCCGAAAGAACCGCGACCTGGCTCTAATGTACCTCTGGACCGCCTTGGGCATCCTGACGAAAGGCCCGCTCGCCGTGGCGATTCTGGGCGCGGGCGGCCTCGCCTGGTTCCTCCTCCGACGAGAGTGGAAACTCCTCCTGGACATGAAGTTCTGGTACGGAATCCCCGCCGTCCTCCTGATCGTCATTCCGTGGTACGTGGCCATGTACCGGATCAACGGATGGGCCTTCCTCTACGAAAACCTGTTCCTCGAGAACCTGAACGCCTACGGCAGCGGGTACCAGCAGCGGCGCCCCTGGTACTTCTACGGAACCCAGCTGCAGCTCCTCTTGCCCTGGCTTCTGGCGCTGGCGCTGGCGCCGTCGGTGCGCCGCGCCCCGGGCGTCGCGCTCTCGCTCGCCTGCTTCGGAGCGGTCTTTCTCTTCTTCAACCTTTCATCCGCCAAGCGCGTGAACTACCTGGCGTACCTGACGCCCCCCCTGGCGATGGCGGCCGCGACGACGCTCACCGCGATCTGGAGGGAGAAACCGGGGCTGGCCCGGCGCTGCCTGGTCGGATTCGGCGGGGTCGTGGCCGCCGGAGGAGTCGTGGTCGCCCTCCTGCCTCCGTCGCACTGGACGGGTGCCGCGGTCGTGAGAATCGCCGACCAGATCCCCCTGCTGGGCGGGATCTCGGCGGGAGTCGCCCTGGCCGTCGCCGCGGTGACGGCCCGCTTCGGCTTCTGCTGGGGCTTCGGAACCATGACGGGCTCGCTCGCGGTGGCCTTCTTCTTCTACGGCGCATTCCTGAATGCCCGCATGAATCCCGAGTACCGCGAGATGGCGGATTTTTGCCGGCGGGTCGCCTTGAAGGTCCCGCCCGGCGAGACCCTCTACGTCCCCGCCGAGGGCGGCGCCGAGGGGTTCTATCATTTCTATGTCGGCCGGGGGATGCCGCCGCGAAATGGCGAGCCCGGCTTTTATTTCGCCTCGCAGTCCCAGCAGGAGCAGTTCCGGAAGGCCGGAAAGCCGGTCGAGATAATCGACACGATGCTGGACCAGCGGGGGCGCGCCCGGTACCTTTTGAGGATAACTCCATGACCACGGCAACCATCCGCGACACCCTGCTTCCGTTCTCCCGTCCCAGCATCGGAGAAGACGAGATCCGGGAAGTCACCGAGGTCCTCCGCTCCGGCTGGATTACCACCGGACCTCGGACGGTCCAGTTCGAGAAGGATTTCGCCGCCTACGTGGGCGCCAAACACGCGCTGGCCCTCTCCTCGGGCACCGCGGCGCTCCACTGCGCCTACTGGGCTCTGGACCTCAAGCCCGGCGACGAGATTCTCTGCCCGTCGCTCACGTGGCCGGCGACCGCCAATATGGCCGTCGCCCTCGGCGCGAAGGTGGTCTTCGCCGACATCGACCGCGCAACCCGCCAGATCGACCCCAAGGACGTTGCCAAGAAGATCACGAAGAAGACCCGGGCGATCGTCCCGGTTCACTTCGCCGGCGCCCCCGCCGACATCGATGCGCTGAAGGCGATCTCCGGAAAGAAGATCCGGGTCATCGAAGATGCGGCGCATGCGGCCGGAACCGAGTACAAAGGCAAGAGGGTCGGGAGCCTCGGCAACACTGCCATTTACAGCTTCCACCCCATCAAGGACATCACGACCGGCGAAGGCGGCATGCTGACGACGGACGACGACAAGCTCGCGGAGCGGATCAGGCTCTTCAAGTTTCACGGCGTCTCGCGCGACGCCTGGAAGGCCTACGGCTCCGCGGCGACCGCGCACTACGACACGGTCCTGCCCGGCTTCAAATACAATTTGACGGACATCGCCTCCGCTCTGGGTATTCACCAGCTGCGGCGGCTGGACAGGTTCATCGACCGCCGCCGCGCGATCGCGGAGAAATATCTGGCAGGTCTCGCCGGCACGCCCGGCCTCGGACTCCCGGCGGCTCCCGCCTACGGACATCGTCACGCATGGCACCTGTTCACGGTGCTCGTCGAGAAGCGCGACGAGTTCATGGCGAAGCTCAAAGAGCAGAACATCGGCTCCGGCCTCCATTTCGAGGCCGTCCACCGCACCTCCTTTTATCGGAAGGGCGCGGCCAAGCTCCCGCACACCGATCACGTCTGCAGCCGGATCCTTTCGCTGCCGCTCTTCCCGGACATGACCGACCAGGACGCGGACGACGTCATCGCGGCCGTTCGGAGGCTCCTGGCGTGAGCGCTCCGCATCCCCATGTCTCGGCGGTGATCCCCGTCTACAACGAGGAGGGCAATCTCCCCGAGCTGAACGAGCGGATGATCAAGGCCCTCGATTCCATCGGGAAATCCTGGGAGCTGATCTATGTCGACGACGGGAGCGCGGACAAGTCCCTGGAGCTCCTGACCGGCTATGCCGCAAAGGATAAGCGGATCAAGTCGGTCGAATTCAATCGCAATTACGGACAGCACGCGGCCGTCTTCGCGGGCCTCTCGCAGACGACGGGGGACATCGTCGTCACCCTCGACGCGGACCTTCAGAATCCTCC
>DATGFI010000445.1:0-6643 GCA_035309205.1 Planctomycetota bacterium
GGTCCGCGGCGAAGGCGGTGGCGACCTATTATGGCCGCTTTCCCATCCCCAGAGTGTCCATCCTGGTCGTGGCCGAGGGGCGGGATCGTATCGAGTCCGGAAAGACTTTCGAAGGCCGCACGATTCTGGTCAAGTTGGGACCCAGGACCACGCCGGCCGATCTCCGGTCGGACTGGACTCTGACTCACGAAATGTTCCATCTGGCCTTCCCGGATCTCGATCGCCCGCATCTGTGGATGATCGAGGGAATGGCTACGTATCTGGAACCCATCGCCCGGGCACGCATCGGGAACGCAACTCCCGAACAGGTCTGGAAAGGTCTCGTGGACGGCATCCCCAAGGGAGTGCCGAACGCAGGAGATAAGGGCCTCGATCAAACCGACACGTGGGGAGCCACCTACTGGGGCGGCGCCCTCTTCTGGCTCCTGGCCGATCTCGAGATTCGGGAGCGCTCCGGGAACCATCGATCTCTGGACGACGCGATGCGCGGGATCCTGGAAGCCGGAGGCACCGGCGCGGTGCACTGGAGCGTCGAGCAAGTAGTGGACACCGGAGATCGCGCGACGGGATTTCATGTCCTCCGGGAGCTCTATGCGCGGATGGGGGAGGCCGTCTACCGGCCGAACCTGGAGGAGCTGTGGCGGCGCTGCGGATTGCGCGTGGACGCGGAGCATCGGATCATCTTGGATACCGATTCGCCTCAATCGGCCATCCGGCAGTCCATGACGGCTCCGTCGGGACCGGCTCCCGTCAAGATCTCCGGAGGTCCGTGAAGGAGACGCGCTGGCCCCTTCTATCGTAACCTTAAAGCTCCGGCTCCCGCGAGCCGGTCGGCACGGGAGGGAGGACCTGGTGACCCATTTCAAGTACCTGATCATCGGCGGCGGCATGACCGCGGCTGCCGCGGTGGACGGAATCCGCGAGGTCGACCGGACCGGCAAGATCGGGCTGATCAGCGCTGAAGGAGATCCGCCCTATGCTCGCCCACCCCTGACCAAGGGGCTCTGGAAAGGCGAACGGGCGAGCTCGATCTGGCTGTTGTCGAAGCCGAAGGGCGTGAAGGTCCATCTGGGACGGGTGATCACGGAGATGCATCCCAAGAGAAGAGAGATCCGGGACGACAAGGGAGAGACGTACACCTACAACGAGCTGCTCATGGCGACCGGCGGCCGGCCCCGCCGCCTGCCGTTTGGTCACGGCCAGATCATCTACTACCGTACCTGGTCGGATTACCAGCGGCTGCGGCAGCTCTGCAGGAAGGGCCGAACGTTCGCCGTCATCGGCGCCGGATTCATCGGCTCCGAGATTGCCGCGGCCTTGGCTCTCCATCGCAAGAAGGTCGTCATGATCTTCCCGGGAAAGGAGATCGGCAGCCGGGTCTTTCCGAAGGATCTTTCCCGATTCGTCTCTGACTATTACAAGAAGCGGGGCGTCGAGCTCCTAGGGGGCGAGAAGGTTCTTGAGGTGGAGGTCCGCGGCCGCCAGAGCGTCTTGAAAATGAAGAAACACCGGGACGTCGTCGTCGATGGGGTGATTGCGGGAATCGGTATCGAACCCAACGTGGAGCTGGCCAGATCGATCGGGCTGAGGATCCAAGATGGGATCGTCGTCGACGAATTCCTTCGAACCAGCCGTCCGCATATCTATGCCGCAGGAGACGTCGCCGCATTCGTCAATCCGGCCCTGAGAAAGCGGATCCGAGTGGAACATGAGGACAACGCCAACACCATGGGTCGAGCGGCAGGTCGGAACATGGCGGGGAAGGCCGAGCCGTATCGACATCTTCCCTTCTTCTATTCCGATCTCTTCGATCTCGGGTACGAAGCGGTGGGCGAGATTGATTCGGGGCTGAAGACATTTGCAGACTGGAAGCGGCCTCACAAAGAGGGGGTCATCTACTATCTGAAGAACAGGCGGGTTCGCGGGGTGCTCTTGTGGAATGTGTGGGATCAAGTAGAGGCAGCCCGGAGGCTGATCGCCGAGCCGGGGCCGTTCACCGGGAATAGTCTCAAAGGGCGACTGCCGGAAAAGCCTTCCGCCGGGACTTCTAAGAAGTAACCTGGGCGAACGCTCCAGCAGGAAGGTCCGGAGGGGCTTTGAGAGCGACCTTCTGGGGAGAGGCTTGCTCAGAGCGGGAAGAAAGGGAACGGAATGCCGGAATCCTTGATCTCGAACGTCTCCGACACCGCCCGCTGGGTCGCGGTCTACCGTGCTCTGGAGACGGCACGATCCGACGCGCTCTTCAAGGATCCTTATGCGGATCGCCTGGCCGGCGAGCGCGGGCGTGCCATTGCCCAGATCGCCCCCAAGCAGATGCGAAACGGCTGGCCCCTCATTCTGCGAACGAAGCTGATGGACGATCTGATCGAGCAGTCGATCAAAGAGGGTTGCGACCTGGTCCTCAATCTCGCCGCCGGCTTTGACGCCCGTCCTTATCGCCTCTCGCTCCCGGCATCCCTCTCCTGGGTCGAGGCGGACCTTCCCCCGATGATCGAGGAAAAGGAGGCCTTGCTCGCGGGCGAGAAACCCGCGTGTCGGCTTACCCGCGTGAAAGTCGACCTCGCCGATGGACCTGCCCGCTCGGCGTTTCTCAAGTCCGTCCTCGGGAGTGCCCAGAGGGCGCTCGTGATCACTGAAGGGCTCCTAGGGTATTTGGACGCGGAGGTCGTCGCCTCCCTTGGCCGGGACCTCCTCTCCCGGAGCGAGATCCGGTGGTGGCTCCTGGACGTGGCCTCCCCGGTCATTCTCCAGATGGTGCTGAAGGGGATGGGGGCGCACCTGGCAAACGCGCCCTTCAAGTTCGCTCCGCCCAATGGCCTGGCCTTCTTCGAGGCTCTGGGGTGGAAGGCGCAGGACGTGCGTTCGGTCTTTCCCGAAGCCGTTCGTGCGCGACGGGTCCCGTTCTTCCTCCGGCTCTTCGCGCTCCTCCCGGAACCCGACCCGCGCAACCTTGGGAAAGCGCGCTGGTCTGCGGTCGTTCGATTGGAGCGTCCATGATCGTAGCTGGGGGGGCCTTCTTGCCCACGGCTTCGGCGTTTGCCGAAGATCCTTCGAAGTGAGCCGATAAGTTTTCATATGAGAGTGTCCTCGGGGTGATCCTCGTCCTTCCCTCGACCACCGAATGTATAGCGACGCCTTCCCGATGCCGAGACAAATCGACGCGCGTCGGGGATCACGTTCAGCCTTCCCATTGAACGACCCGCCGCGGAGAGTTAGACTTTCCTCGCATGCGTCTTTGGTGTTGTGCGGTCGCTACCCTCGGCCTTCTAAATGCCTGCGCGGAAAAGGAGGGACGGATGACGATCCGGATAGCGAGCACCGCCTTCGAAGCCGATCGGCCCATTCCGAAAAAGTATAGTGGGGAAGGGCCGGACGTATCGCCGCCCCTCGCCTGGTCGGGTGTCCCCCAGTCCGCGAAAGAGCTGGCCCTCATCTGCGACGATCCCGACGCTCCCACTCCCGAGCCGTGGGTCCACTGGATCCTCTATAAGCTTTCCCCAGCGCTGACCGGTCTCAAGGAAGGCGAGAAGGGCGGCGGCGTCGAAGGGAAGAACAGCTTCGAAAGGACCGGGTACGGAGGTCCTATGCCGCCCCAGGGCGACGGGAGGCACCACTATCATTTCAAGCTCTACGCTCTCGACCAGGCCCTGGGCGTCGGAGCAGGGCTGAGTAAAGACCAGCTCCTCGCCGCCATGAAGGGACACATCCTCGCTCAAGGAGAACTGATCGGCACCTTTGAGCGGAAGTGAATGCCGGGTGTGCGTCCTGGTACGATCACAAGGAATTCTCGGAGGACGAATGGGCAAGTTTATTGCCGGCATGGTGGTAGCGACCCTCGTGGCCCTCGCCCTGGGAGGGTTTACCCGATCTCGAACGCCGAAGCTTGTAACCTCTGAGTCGTTCACCTTAGAAGTCCCAAAAGGCCTGGAAGAAACAGAAAAAACTCTCTTCGATCCCAATGCCTTGGAGAAGCATGGCGTGTTTCTGCTCCAGGATAGCAGCGTTGGGTCGCTCCGGACTTCCTTCGGAGTTCTTGAGGACATCTCTGGCGACTACTTTACGACCGGAAGGCTTGTTGAGCCTTCAGGGGAGGCGGAAGATCCCCGTGCAGCCCTCCTGAGCAACGTCCAGAAATTGATCCGCCAAGGGGAGGAAAATGGTTTTGTGTTCCTTCACAACGGCTTTCGATGCTTTTCCTTCGGGGGCGGGATGAAGCCTGCCCGAAGCCTGTTAATGGTATCGTACGGCGGGACGGGATGGTCCAAAGGAAGTCGACTGGAACCCGCAGACCGGTTTGTAGGCGTCTACATCAGGATGGTGTTTGACAAGAATCCGTCGATTATTCTCAACTGGGATCTTATTTTCGACACACAGGAGCGCCTCCTCTCACTCCACCGATGGATGCAGGGCAGGCATCCAATCCAGTATTCTTCAGAGAACTGGAGCACCGGAAAACTTTCGCTGAGCTGGAAAGGGCAAGAGGCGAACAAGTAACCAGGGCTCTCAATGGTGAGTGGATCTCCCATCGCCCACCCGACCGCTCACCTGTGGCGAGATCTCCCCAGGATTCACATCTGTCTTGCTGGAACGGTTACAACGCCGGCAGTCGCAGGCCCGGAGGGGCAGGGGAAGAATGCCCATGATCCCCTTGTCACGATCGCCTCGCTTATGACAGGCCTCCGCGGAGATCTCTCGACCGGAAAGTAGTCTGCGTCGGCAGGCTACGCATCCTTCAGCGTGCACTGGCTGCGGTCGAAGCAGCACGGCCGTCGCTTTCCGGCTTTGAATCGCGAGTAGATGCTCTCGATGCGTCGCTCGCGCGTCTCGGGCTGTTTGGCTTCGTTCACCCACCGGATCCAGTCCCAGCGCGCCATGACCGTGATGTCCTTCCAGGTTGCTAGCGCTCGCGGGTCGTCCGCGAGAGCTGCTTTCAGGTCCGCCGGCACTGTGGGTTCCGGCCAGTGTTTGGACGGCTCAATCGCGAGCGTAACCGTATCGCCTGCGCCAGCGGTCTTGCGAAGGGTCTTGTCGACCACGAGCAAATGGCTTCCCTTGCCATCGGGTTCCAGCGGGGCCTGGAAGCGCGCGCCATTGATGGTTCCTTCCACCATGACCAGGCCTCGGGAGGGAAGCTTCGCGCTTGCGCTTTTGGGCAGCCGGAGAAGGGTCAAGGAGCCTGTCTTCGATTGGAACAGTTCAGCGGTTGCGCGGATGAGCGACATAGTCCTCTTCGATTATCTCCAGATTCCCAGGATTTGCTAAAGCGAAAATGACATCGGGACCATTCCGAAAGTGTGGAATCACTCCGCGGACCTCCGGAGGGGGATATATTTGGTTTCAATGGGGGTTCTTGGACGCGCTTTGGGGCTACTGGGATCCTGGTGCGCGATTGCGCTGGGATTGCTGACCCCCGTGTTTTTGGGTCCGCCCTGGCACTGGTCGTGGAATGTCTTGAGCTGGGCGATCATGCTGGCGGTGATCCTGGTCTTTACGGTCCCAGGTCTTCTGGGATACTGGGCCGCCGGCCGCATTCCCCGGGCGCCGGTAAAGGGAGGACTGCTTCTCTGGGTCGCAGGAGTCCTATCGGCGGGGGAGTTCGTCGTCTGGGCCAATCAGAGGGACGACTTTCCGGGAATCATGGTGCTCGCCTATGCGGTCGCGATCCTCTCCTTTCTGGGAGGAGGGCTCTTTGCCCTGATCGGAGCGGCGAGTCCGCCTCCGGCGGTCCCCGCCGTCCAGCCCCTTCGACGCCGGAGCCCGAAAGGACAGGGCGGCACTCCCGAGCCTTCCGGCCCGGAACCTGCTCAGGGGACGCCCGAGGGCCCGTAAGGCCTTCCCGGGCAGCGTTCAAGGGCGTCTTGCCCGACGCCATCGAGGACGAGAGGAGCCTGACCTGCGTCCTTGGCCCGCCATCTGGGCTCACTTCGGGCGGTATTCGACCCAGCGCGTATCGACCTTCCCGCCGGTCGCGAGCTCCCACGTCGCATCTGTCTGGCCGGGCGCGGCCGCGTAGAGGTGGCTCTTCGTCCTCTGCTACGCCTGCCTGACCGGGTCCTTCCACGCCACGCCCCAGCCGCAGCCCCCTTTACACTCGACCCGTTGGACGTGCGGCTGGCCCCAAACGGTTCCTTCGACCAGCAGGCCTCGGTGGCAAATCCGACAGCATTCCCAGGTCTTGGCGCAGGACGCGCAATCGAACCAGAACTTCTTTCTCGTCCAGAAAACGGGATCGCCAGGCTGTTCGTCCTTCTCCGCACGTTCCAAGGTGGGCCGCTTGCAGTGAGGACACGCCGGAGGCTGGAGGGTCGCTTCGATTTGTCTCATGCTAGAGATGATGCCATTTCACTGTGACCTATTCGCGCACAGCAATATGCGATCATCGTTGTGCGCGATGGGGCGCATGATGAAGCTGGGAGGGTCCTATGGAACGGACTTCGATCTGTGTGTTATGTGCTGCAGCACATTAAACGCAGTATGTGCCGACAGTGCTAATGTTGAGTCCAGCGGCCTATCCCTTTGATTCTAAGGACAATAGGCTGCAATGACTCTACATTACGGGTTGCGGTACCCCCAGGCTCTGCGGCTCCGCCGGAGGACTTTTCTATTTCCCTTCGAACCAATCGCTCCAGAACTTCAAGGCGGC
>DATGFI010000446.1:0-9158 GCA_035309205.1 Planctomycetota bacterium
AGTAGAACGCCGTCCCGTTGGTCACGTCCGCGTCGACGTACGAGAGGGCGGCCGGCGAGGCGATGTCCACGTAGGGTCCGCCAGGGGAAGTCCCCCGCCGGATCGTGTAGCTCGTCGCGCGCGGAGCCGCCGACCAGGACAGAGTCACGCGACCGCTGCCCGCGGAGAGCTGCAGGCTTGTCGGCGCCGGCGGAGGCGCTACCGGGGTTGCGGCCGCCGGGAGGCTCGCCCCGCTTTCTCCTCCGGAGTTCTGCGACGCAACCGTGTAGTGGTACATCGTACCGTTGGTCACGCTCGGGTCGGAGAACGCCGTCCCCGGCACGTTGCCGATCTGCTCGAAGGGCCCGGTCGGCGACAGGGCACGGCGGATCACGTAGCTGGTCGCACGGGGCGCCGCACTCCATGCCAGGGAGACGACTCCGTTTCCGGGGGTGGCGGAAATGCCCGCGGGCGCCGTGGGAGGGGCCAGGGGCGACGCCGGGACTGCGCCGGACCGGGCGCTTTCGCCCCCCGCATTCCGCGCCGACACGGAGTAGTAGTAGGTCGTGCCGTTCGAGGCCGAGGCATCCAGGGCCGACCCGCCCGCCGACGTTGCGATCACCGTGAATGGGCCGTCGGCGCTCGAAGCGCGATGCACGGCATAACCCGTGGCGCCCGCGATCTCGGGCCAGCTCAGCGTGACGCTGCTGTTGCCGGGGACGGCCGTCAGTCTCGCCGGCGCGGCCGGTGGTGCGACGGGGGTGGCTTTGACTTCCGGGGAATACGGGCCCTTGCCTCCGTCGTTCATCGCGCGGATGACGTAGTAGTACGTCATTCCGTTGGTGATTCCGGCGTCGAGGTACTCGGTCTCCGGCGGGTTCGACACGGCGGTATAGGGCCCGCTCGGCGTCGTCGACCGCATCACCCGGTAGAACGAAGCATTGGGCACGGGGCGCCAGCGCAGCGAGACCTTCCCGTTGCCGGGGGCCGCCTCGACTTCTGCGGGCGCGCCGGGAGGGCCGACGGGAGTGGCGGTGACTTCAGCGCTGGGCGCGCTGATGCCGCCGTCGTTCTTGGCTGCGAGCGTGTAGTAGTAGGTCGAGTCGTTCGCCAGGAGCAGGTCCGTGTGCGACGTCGACTGCGGCGCGGCGATCGTTTCGTACGGCCCCCCGGGCGCCGACGAGCGGCGAAGCACGTAGGTCGCGGCGCCGGGTGTAGGGTGCCAGGTCAGCGTGATGCGCGAGTTTCCCGCCGAGGCGGCCAGGCCCGACGGCACGGGCGGCGGGGCGATGGGCGTTGCGGCGATGGGGACCGACGGCGCGCTCTCGCCGCCGGCATTCTGCGCGGCCACCGCATAGAACACGGCGAGGCCGTTGTCCAGGCCGGTGTCGGTGTAGGCAGCCCCGGTGGGATTGGCGATCTTCGTCCACGGCCCGCTTGCCGAGGAGGAGCGGCGCACAGAATAGGAAATCGCTCCCGGGACCGGAGTCCAGCTCAATTGGATCTCGCCATTGCCCGCGGTGGTGCTGAGGCCCGACGGGGCGGCCGGGGTCGGGAGCGGCGTGGCGGTGACGGTGGCGCAGGGCGCACTCTCGCCCCCCGCGTTGAGTGCGCTCACCGCGTAATAGTACGTCCGTCCGTTCATCACCCCGGCGTCGACGCAAGGCGGGGCGGCCGGTCCGGAGATGATGTCGTAGGGGCCGGTCGCGCTGTCCGCGCGGCGCACGGTGTAGGCGGTCGCTCCATGAACGGCGGTCCATGTCAGCGAGACGCGGCCGTTGCCGGGCGAGGCGCTCAGCCCCACGGGCGGGGGGGGCGGGGCGACGGGCATCGCTTGGGCTTGCATGGACGCCGGACTCTCGCCCGCGCTGTTCTGCGCAGCGACCGTGTAATAGTACGTGGTCCCGTTGGAGACGGCGGTGTCGGTGAAGGCGAGGTCGGGTGTCGAGGCGATCGGCGCGAAGGGCCCGGAGGGCGTCGTCGAGCGCAGGAGCCGGTAAAGGGACGCGCCTTCGGCAGCGTTCCACACGAGGGAGACGCACGAGTTACTCGGGGTCGCCTCGAGGGAAGATGGCGCGACCGGCGGCGCGATCGGCGTCGCTTCCACCTCAATTGAGGGGGCGCCTTCGGCTTCGAGCGAGTCGACGGCGACGACGGTGTAGTAGTAGGTCGTTCCGTTCTTGAGGTCGGTGTCGGAATAGCAGTCCTGGGCCGGGCGCGCGACAATCGTGAACGCCCCGCCCCGGAGAGTGGACCGCTTGACAGCGTAATGGACCGCGCCGGGAACGGCACTCCAGATCAGGGAGATTTCACCGTTGCTCGCGGCCGCCTCAAGGCTCGTGGGAGCCGGCAGCGGAGGCGCGGCCGGCATCGGGGGCTTCCGCAGGATCTGCGTGACTGCGCCGACCGCCGGGACCTCGGGGGGCGTCTCGGCCGGAGGGGGTGATGCCGTCATCTGCGCGTCAATCTCGGCGCGGAGCGCTCGGCGGTAACGGTCGACCACGACGCCGATTAGATGGAGTTTCTGGATGGCCTCGGATTTGAAGCGATCCGGGTCGGCGATCCATTTGGCGGCGACGTCGCGGGCGGTAGGCGAGACGGTGATGAAGCCCAGCACCATCTCCTGCCGCTCACGGTCTTCGGCGATCGCCGGCTCGGGCGGCAGGAACTTCCGGAGCTGTCCGACCATGGGATCGAATTGAGCGCGGAGCGCCTGGAGCCGCTCGAGGACTTCCGGATGAATTTCCTTGGCGCCGCGGCCCTCCTGGATGCGATGCACTTCCCGACGGAGGAGGTTGCGTTCATTGAACGCGAGGCAATAGGCTTCCCACGTGCGAAGTGGAAGGCCGGCGGCCTCGAAAAGTGGCCGGCTTCTCTCCGCGACCTGTAAATCTTCGAAGACTTCGGGATTGAGTTCCGCCATCGTTAGGGCAGGGAGCAGCTTTGGCCTCCCCGATCCGCACTGAGAGGATGAATCAAATCGCCTCCGAAGTCAAGGGGCCCCATCCGGGAAATGTTGTTAAAAAATTGAAACATGGATGCGTCGCATAGCGCGTTAGGTCTCGGGTCTAGATTGCTGGAAGCCACGAGCCTGAGGTCCCAAACCTGGGAATCCCGCCGCGCGGATCAACAAGCTCGGGCCTTCCCCGGTACCCTTCGGGGATCCGGAACACGGTCGACGGTAAATCTGTCAAACATTCCGCCTGCTCCCGGGATACCATATTTAGTTCGTGGTGCAGGAGGCGTCAACGGCAGATCGGTGCACCTTTGAGGAAACCATGAAGAATTTGGAAATGTGGATGCGCGCCGGCCTTTTTCTGGGATTGGGACTGGTCGTGCCGGCCTGTAACTATGGCAACAACTACTACAATGGGCCGTATTCCGTCGCCTGGTACGTGGATCCGGTGGGGGGGACGGACGCCCCCGGCTTCGGAAGCCCCGGCTTCCCGTTTCGCACGATCCGTTTCGCACTCCTCCAGGCGCTCTCTGGCGACACGATATTTCTGGCGACCGGCACCTACAGCGCGAGCACCGAAACCTTTCCGATCCTCCTGAAGCCCGGCGTGACCGTGATCGGAGATCCCGCGAGCAGCGGAGCGACCACCTCCATCGTCGACGGGGGAAACTACACGATCAGCGGGGGCTCGCAGGCCGGCAGCATGATCAACGCCGGGGTTGTCATGGCATCCGGATCCAGTCTCTCCGGAGTGAAGATCTCCGTCTCGGGGGTTGGCGCGGTGTTCGACGGAGCCAACGCGAGCCTCACCAATTGCACGCTGACGGGCTGCGGCGTCTCGGGCGTCCAAGTCTTTCAGTCCGCCTCCCCGACGTTGGCTTCGAACATCATCACCCAAAGCGGAGGGGCCGGCGTTGTGACCTTCGACACCTCGGCTCCCATCCTCCGTCAGAACAGCATCAGTTCCAACGCTACAGACGGGGTCCTCGCCAACGACAGCAGCATCCCCAATCTGGGAGATCCGCTATCGCCGGGGGCGAATACTCTGCAGTCCAATACTCAGGAGGGTCTCGCCAATAACACCGCCGCCTCCGCGATTCCCGCCGCAGGGAATACCTGGAACTCTTCCGTCCAGGGGGCCGACACCCAAGGACATTATGCGGCGGGCGCCGCCAACCCTGCGCTTGTGGGGACCAATTACTCGATGACCAACAGCCCGGCGGCGTCCATTCAGTTCTGAAGTGCGACTGAGGGGGATCGTGGGCTCCACCTGGCCGTTTGATCTGATGGCGGAGAGGCAGGGATTCGAACCCTGGAGACAGGTTTACCCCGTCTAACGGCTTAGCAAGCCGCCGCATTCGACCACTCTGCCACCTCTCCGTGGTGCGGCGCGCCGGGAAGTATAGCAGGCGGCAACGCGGAGGTCAGCGGTTTTTTTCGGCGCTGGATGTCGAAGCGTCTGAGCTCCCGCGGATTGCATCCTCCGGCCTGCCCGCTCCAGCTAGAACCCGGACGGATTCTGCAGGAACTGCTGATAGGTCGAGCTCCGTGCGTACATTAGACTCCTGGAAAACGAAGCATGGACTCGGATGAGATCGATCGTGCCCTGGCGGCCGTCAACCGGGGGGAGGCGTGAGGCCTACCGGACCGTCATCGAGGCCTGCGAGTACCAGGTGCGGCCACGTTGGCCGCGCTGCTTCCCGACGGCGCGTCCATGGAGGACGTGGTGCAGGAGACATTCGTCGTCGCCGACTCCAGGCTAAGCGAATATCTGATCGGGACCGATGTCGCGGCTTGGATTCAAGTCCTGGCCCGGAACCTGGGCCTCAACGAACGGCGTCGCTGGATTCGGAAACAATCGTTGCTGCGCCGATATCGGGCACGAATCGAAGAGACCGTGGGCCCTGGGCTGGAGGACCTGTCGGGCCGGATGACGCAGGACGCCTCGAGCCGCCTGTCAACCCGGGGGCCGGGAGGAGGGCTGGAGGGAGGAGATCCCCGGCCCGGTCGACCCACGTCCTCGAAATCTCTACGGCGGCAACGTGGCCACCGCGAACCAATATCGTTCGATGGAACGCATCACCTCGTTGAAATTGGCGAAGCCCACGGGTTTGGTGATGAAGCAGTTGGCATGGGACCGGTAGGCGCCGACGACGTCCTCGTCGGCCTTGGAGGTGGTCAGCACGACCACCGGGATGATCTTGAGGGCCGGATCCGTCTTGATTTCGGCCAGGACTTCGCGTCCGTCCTTCTTGGGGAGATTCAGATCCAGCAGGATCAGGTCGGGCCGCGGCGCTCCGGAGTACTTCCCGGTCCGACGGAGAAACTCCATCGTCTTGACCCCATCCTCCACCACGTGCAGATTGAGGAGGACTTTGGAGTGTTCCAGAGCCTCCCGGGTCATGAGCAGATCCGTGGGGCTATCTTCGACGAGAAGGACGTGGATGGGACGAAGGTTGTTATAGGAAGGGTTCATATACCACCCACTCGATCCGGGATAATAAAGTAGAACGTGCTGCCCCGGTCCACCTCGGATTCTAACCATATTTTCCCGCCGTGGCGCAATACGATTTTCTCACAAACCGCCAGGCCAATGCCGGATCCCGGGTACTCCTCCCGGGTGTGGAGGCGCTGGAAGACCCGAAAAATCCGCTCGAAGTACTTCGATTCGATGCCGACTCCGTTATCCCGAACGGAGAATCGCCACCCTGCCTCCTGCCGGACGGCGGCGACGTGAATGAGGGGGGCGGCCGGCCCGCGAAACTTGATTGCGTTGCCGATCAGATTCTGGAAAACCTGGAGCAATTGCGTCGGGTCCATGGAAATCGTCGGCAGCCCCTCATGGGTGACGGTGGCGCCGCTCTCCTTCATGGGGATGGCAAGGTTGTCGAGCGCGGCCTGCAGCACTCTTGCGGAGTCGACGGTGACTCTCGATGGCTCGCGCGATCCGATCCGCGAAAGCGTCAGGAGATCCTCGATGAGCGTCTGCATGCGGACGCACCCTTCGACGCTGTGGCGGATGAGATCGTGCGATTTCGGGTCCAGCCTGTCCTGGGCCCGTGCCTGAAGCAGTTGGACGCAACCGGCCACGGCTCGAAGGGGTTCCTGCAGGTCGTGAGAAGCGACATAGGCAAACTGCTGGAGCTCGGCGTTGGAGCGGGACAGCTCCGAAGCAGATTCGCTCAGCCGTCGGGATTGGATCCTCGCGGCCCTCGTGAGATAGAACGTGGAGGATAGCAGGGTGCTCAGGAGCAGCGTCGCCATTCCGATGCCTCCCCGCAGACGACGGATCGCGCCGGCGTAATCGCCGGACGCGCGACCGAAGACGTCGCTCACGATCGGCTCAATCTCATGGGCGGCGGTTCGGAAGACGGCCTGAAGCCCGAGATTCTCATTGAGCCCGATAGTCTCTCGCACGGCATGGTATGCCGAGAGGTCCATGAGGTATCGGCTGAAACGTTCCTCCAGGGCGGGGGCCCGGTCCGGGGCCGACCGACGCAGGTGTTCAAGGAGCCTTTCTGCGCTCTGACGGAGCTCCTGGAAGGAGTGCCCGTCCGATTGCAGAAGGTACTCCTTCTCGTCGCATCGGAGCTGGATCAGGTCGCGCTCCAGAGCCTCCTTCTGGATCGGCCCGAGGGCCTGATCCAAGGCCCCGCGAGCTGCGTGCCAGGCGCCCTCGAGCCCGAAGTCTCCGATGCCCAGCCGGCGGTAATTGGAGACGAGGAGTCCGAAGGAGTCGTCGTATGCCTTCTTTTTCTCGAGGAGCTCCTTCACGGAGACCGGCCATCCGGCCGGGACCCGCTTCGCCAGCTCCTGCGTCTCGCGCTCGAGGCGATCCGCCGCCTCGCGATGCTGTTCTAGGTACAGCGCGGTTCCGTGGCGATGGAAGCCGGGGTCCGCCAGGGAGCGGAGGAGGAAATCCTTCTCCCGTCGGCGGCATTCCAGGAGGTCGATCCGAATCCGGTCCGCCAGGATCCGGATGGAGTCGGCCTCGCGGACCTGAAACAGGAAGAAGAACGATACGGACAGCCAGACGATTCCCAAGAGGAGTCCAGCTCCGATGGGTGCGGCTGCCGACCGGACCCAGACCCGGCGATCCGACGGAGTCATCATCCACCTTCCTCCCGAGCCGCGGGCCAGGAATCCTCCTACAAGCCCAATCGGCGCATATTCTTCCATAGCGTGACGCGGCTGCAGCCCAGAAGCTCCGATGCCTTGCCGCGATGCCCGTTGGTCTTTTTCAGGGCCTCCTGGATCCGCCGTCGCTCGGGATCCGGCGAGGCCTCGGGGGTTCGGATGTCCACCGGGGCGGGGGATCGCAGGGCCGCAGGAAAATCCGACAGTCGGATGATGTCTCCCGAAACGGTCACGAACGCGTGTTCCATCGCATTGCGCAACTCGCGGACGTTGCCGGGCCAGGGATAGTCCATCAGGAACCGCATCGCCTCAGCCTGGATGCCTCGAATCTGCTTCTTCTTGGATAGGGAGAATTCCTCGATGAAATGGGACACCAGGAGCGGGATGTCATCTTTTCGTTCCCGAAGCGAGGGGAGTCGGATTTCGAAAACCCGAATGCGGTAATAGAAGTCCTCGCGCATGTCCCCGGAGGCAAGAAGCTCCCTCAGATTCCGGTTCGTCGCCGTGATCAGCTGGACGTCCACCTTGATCGGTTTTTCGTCACCCACCCGGCGTATTTCTCGCTCCTGGAGCGCGCGCAGGACCTTTACCTGGAGGGAGGCCGGCATATCGCCGACCTCGTCGAGGAAAAGGGTCCCACCCTCGGCGCTCTGAAACAGTCCGGCCTTGTCCCTCACGGCCCCGGTGAAGGCTCCCCGGATGTGCCCGAAGAGCTCACTTTCCAGGAGCGTGTCGGGAATGGCCGAACAATTGACTCCGATGAAGGGCTTGGTCTTGCGGACGCCCTGCTCGTGGATCGTTCGAGCGGTCATCTCCTTCCCGGTTCCGGATTCCCCCGTGATCAGCACGTTGACCGGGCTCTGTCCTGCAAGGCGCAGCCGGCGGTAAACGTCCTGCATGGGCGCGCTTTTCCCGACGATGATGCCGAACCGGGAGCGCCCCCGTACCTGTTCTTCGAGCTGCACCACGCGGTCCTGGGTGTTCCTGAGGGCTTCCTCCAGCTGTCGGCGGCTTTCTCTCAGTTCTCCTTCCGTTTCTTTGAGCTCGGTCACATCCTCCGCGACGCCGACCATCCGGCAGGGGGTCCCGGCGGGGTCGAGAATCGGAAATCCGCGCTCCCGGATCCAGCGGATTTCCCCGTTGGGCCGGATGATCCTGTAGAGGTTATCCATGCGTCCGGAGGAGGCGACCTTCCGGAGCGAGCTGCCCCCGTCATCCGGATGAACCGCTTCGTCCCAGGTCGAGGCGGAACGATAGAGCTCCTTCCGCGGCCTGCCCCAGACCTCCTCGAAGGCCGGGCTGACGTAAAGGAACTCGGAGAGGTTCGGGGTGCTGATCCAGAACACGTCGCGGATCGTTTCGGCGATCTGGCGGAACCTCGCTTCGCTTTCGCGGATCGACTCCTCCGCCCGCTTGCGCTCGGAGATGTCGATGATACTTCCCCGGATCAGGATCGAGCTTTCGTTGGGGATCCGGACGAGGCGGACCTCGCAGGGGAAATCCAAGCCTCGGCCGGTGCGGTGCACCCATTCGAAGACCGGTCGGCCTCCCCGGACGGCCTCCTGGATCTTCTCCCGGGCGAACTCCGACGAGGGCTGGCCGGAGGGCTGGACCGGGGGACTCAGGTCCAGGGGACCCCGATCGGAGAGCTCCTCCCGGGTGAGCCCGAAGAGCCGCATGGCGTTCTCGTTGAAGTCCACGAAACGCCCGGCGTCGAAGTCGAGGACCACCACCGCTTCGGGAGCGTTCTCTACCAGCGTCCGATAGCGCGCCTCACTCTCCTGGAGCTGGGCTTCGTAGCGCTTCTGCTGGGAGATGTCGCGAGCAATCGTCGACATGAAATCCACATGGCCGTCGGGCCTCTTGTGAACGAAGATGACCTGCGATACCGGGACCTCTCGGCCGTCCCGCGCCCGAAGAGTCGTCTCGCCTCTCCAGACCCCCTCCCGGATCGCGATCGGTAGCCATTCCTCGGAATACTTGCGATGAAGCCTTTCGGGAATGTAGTCGAGCACCACCCCCAGATTCGCGGTGCCCTCCGGAGTGCCAAGCATCCGAAGCCCGGCCGGATTGAGATGAAGAACCT
>DATGFI010000447.1:0-2273 GCA_035309205.1 Planctomycetota bacterium
GGACGCGTGAAGTCCGAAGAAGGAGGGCCCTGCTCTCCGGAGTTCGCGGCGGGAGCGGCCGGGGGCGGATGAGCCGGCATCTTCCGCCAGGAGAAGTAGCCTGCGACCGCGAGCAGGAGGGCGGCGCCGACGACCAAGAGGGCCCTCCCCCCTCCCTTGCGTTCCGCCCTCGGATGGGGGGCCAGCGTGATTTCCGGTCGGCGGCCTTCCAGATGCCGCGCGATGTCGTCGGCCAGGGCTCCGGCGGTCGGATAACGATCCTTCGGGTCCCACGACATGGCCTTCAGGATGATCGCTTCGACGTCTGCGGGGAAGGAGGGGTCGACCTGGCGCGGGGGCCTCACCGGCTCCGTCGACACCTTCCGAAGGATCTCCATGACGCTCATTCCCTCGAAGGGAGGCCGACCCAGGAGCACGGCATACATCGTGGCTCCCAAAGAATAGACATCGCTGCGGCCGTCGATCCCGGAAAGGCGTCCTTCGGCCTGCTCGGGAGGCATGTACGCGGGAGTGCCGACGACAGTTCCGGAGACCGACTGGGAGTTCTCGATCGCGATGGCCTTGGCCACCCCGAAATCCATGACGTAGGGCCATAGATCGGACGTGACCATGATGTTGGGAGGCTTGAGATCCCGATGAACGACGCCTCCCTTGTGGGCGGAATCGACGGCCCGGGCGACCTTGACGAAGAGATCGAGCAGTTGAAGGCGGGACAGCTTGCATTCGGCCAGCGTGCGGCCGTCGATGTATTCCATGGCCAGGTAATGCCGGATCGATTGGCCCGCCTCCTTGGAGGGCGCCTCTCCGACCTCGTAGATGGCGGCGATGTTCGGATGTCGCAGGCGCGCAGCAAGCTTCGCCTCGCGTCCGAAGCGTTCGATCGCTTCCGACTCCTCGACGAGGAGGAACTTGATCGCCACCCAGCGCGTCAGTTTCTTGTCCCACGCCTTCCAGACCGCACCCATGCCGCCCTTGCCGACCTGGCGGACCAGGATGTACTGGTTGAGCAATCGGGTGGGGTCCGTCGCGTGGACCGCCGCTTCTTCGGGAAGATCGTCGAGCGTTCCTTTGGTGAAGCGCGCGGCATCCGAAGAGGTCCGGTCGCTGTCGCGGATGGTCTTGTTATCCGCGAGGCATTGGAAGTGAATGGGCCCGGAGAACGACTCGCCGCAGGCGGCGCATTTGCGCGTGCTGTCGGAGAGCCGGGAATCCCCGCCCGGGGGATCGTCCATCGGGATGGTATCGGACATAACGCGGGAAACAGTATAGAACCTGGGGCAGTCGCTTAGAAGAGTGTTCGGATCCTTCCTTCAGGTTCAATTCCTTGACCGACTCCTCCCGGACACTTCTAATGCTCATCCATCGAGGAGCACGATCAATGCGCGTCCCATCGATTCTCCTGGCAGCGGGAATCGTCCTTGTTGCGGCCTCGTCGGGTCTGGCCCAGGACCAGCAGGTCGGCGCACGGACCAAAGCGATGGGCGGAAGTTACACGGCGTTCGAGGACGATCCCGTATCGATCTGGCTCAATCCCGGCGGCATCGCGACGCAGACAGATGGCGGCACCATCGACTACCAGACCTACACGCTCTACGACCTGAAAACGAGCTCATCGGGAGGGGCGAGCACCACCCGCTCCCAGCTGGGATGGAGCGATCCGGCGTTTCTGCCCTCGTACCTCGGGGCGACCTTCCAACTCGGAAGTTCCGACAGCCCTCAGGCGCTGGGAATCTGCTTCGCGACGCCGTTCCGGCTGCGCCTGGTCTACCTCCCGTATGATTTCACCACCGGTGCGCCAGCGCCCGCTCCCGGCCTCACCGTCGACCAGTCGTTCTATCGGATCCGCAGCGCCTATGCGCGCGACTTCCGGATCAAGTCCGAGGGCTGGTTCACGCACCTCGCGGTCGGGCTGGGCGTCGATGTGAACATCACCGACTGGACCTTCACGGAGTTCAAGACCATCAACGGGGGAACGGATACCGCGACGCTGACGGTCACGGATCGGAACGTCGGCTTCGGCGGAGGCGCCGGGCTGCTCCTGGGCGTGTACGACAACCGGGACAATTTCAAAGTCAACTTCGGCGCCGCCTGGCAATCGAGCGCCAACTACCAGTTCTCGATCAACGCCGTCGACGTCCCGCTCTTTGACTGGCCCAACCAGTTTCAGGGGGGGCTGACGTTTTACATGCTCGAGGGTCTGCCGCTGCGTCTGACGGTGGACGCGCAAGTGATCGAGTGGGCCAGCGCGGTGCGTCATTCACTCTTGAGCGGGG
>DATGFI010000448.1:0-2382 GCA_035309205.1 Planctomycetota bacterium
GGCGCTAGAGAATCCAACCGATTCTCGGGGCTTGATCGAACATCATCCCGCAAATCGTAGAGGCTGGCGGTGAGCGCTCCACCTCGAACTCTCAGGAGACTACAAGTCGGATTAAGTTTAATGTCGCGGCGACGCACTACCTCGGAGGTTTCCCGCCACCTGCTCCGTCCGGGTCCCACTAGCCCACACCTGTGCGAGACCCTGTGCGGAGGACTGTGCGCCCCTCCGCACAGGCGACCATTGACAGACTATCCCCAGGCGTGTTTTCTTGGGGAAATGGAGCCCGAGAAGGTTGGTGAGGGCGGTGGGGATTGAACCCACGACCCACGGCTTAAAAAACCGTTGCTCTCCCGCTGAGCTACGCCCCCAGACCGCTTTTAAGCGACTTTCCAAAAAACTGTTCTAATTGGCACTAAACGGGGTTCAGATTCCCCTGGAGGGAGTCGTTCATGGCGGACAAGAGTAACCTCACGCGGGTAAAGCTACAAAAGGGCCTCTAGATCGTCAAGTGTGGCAGCCGCTGGAACGGCGAGCACTGCGGTCGCGCAAAATGAACCTGGGAACTAAAAGCCGCCCCCTCCACCGCCGGATCCAGCCGCCGCGGCTGACGCTGGCTGCGGGCGGAGTCCCCTACGCCGCTACGGGGCGCGCCTCCGATAGCGGGCCAGCTCCGCCGTGGCCGAGCCAGCTGGCGCCCTCCCCCCCACCGCCACACGCCCCGGCCGTCGCTAGGCGCGCGCTCCCCTCCTATGGCCGATAGGGGGAGCCTCTTCAGGAGTTTCCGCGTACCTCATGCCTCCTCCCCAGCGAAAGTTATGCAATTATAGCACATGAGGGTAGAGCTCGCGGTAAGGTGCGACTGCCGCGCGAGGGGCCGCCCCCCAGGAGGATCCGGCTCGCGTGGGCAGAGCGCAGATGCAGCGCTTTAGCCCCAGAGCCGCCGGGCTAGACGGCTTCGGGCTCGGGGTGGATCCACGGCGCGCGATAAGGGCGCCTCAAAAGGGCGTTCGCCTCATCGTCGCCCGCGACTTTGCCCTTTTCATGGTCCCAGGCCAGCGCGCGACCCAACTTCATCGACAGATTCGCGAGGATGCAGCTAGCGCTGGAGATGTAACCCTCTTCGATATCCGCGACCGGCCTCCCCCGCGATGCGATTGCGGCGAGGAAATCCTTCTGATGGCCCCGACATGCCGGCGCCACATGCTTCTCCAGGTCCTTCTCCGTCTTGTCCTCGGGGAACTGATCCAGCTCGTAGGCGACGTCGGCGTGAACCGGGTCGCCTTTGCCGAACGGCGCGAAGTCGTAGCCCATTACGCTCGCCTTCAGCGTTCCTTTGTCTCCGTAGATGGTGGCGCCCCAGGGGTACTTCGGATCCGGCGCGCTCCCCCAAGTCCGGTGCTGCCAGACGACGTTCAATCCCTCGAACTCGAAGATCGCCGACTGCGTGTCCGGGATGTTCGCTTTGCTGTCCTTCTCGACCAGGATGCCGCCCGTCGACATGATCCGCTTCGGCCAGCCCAGGCCCAGCATCCAGCGGACCATATCCAGCATGTGGATGCACATGTCGCCCAGGATTCCGTTGCCGTACTCGTTGAAAGCGCGCCACGAACGCGGATGCACGAGCTTGTTGTACGGGCGCAAAGGCGCGGGCCCCGTCCACATCTCATAGTCCAGATTCTCGGGCGCCGCCTCGTCGGGCGGGTTTGTCCTCGCCCGCATGTGGTAATAGCAATAGATCTCGACGTGGGCGACCTTTCCCAGCTTCCCTTCCTTGATGATGCGCTCCTTCGCTTCGATCAGGTGCGGCGTGCTGCGGCGCTGCGTTCCGACTTGGACCACGCGCTTATACTTCCGTGCCGCGGCAAGCATCGCCTGGGCCTCGACCACGTCGACACTGACCGGTTTTTGGACATAAACGTCCGCCCCCGCCTTCACCGCCTCGATCATCGGCAGCGCGTGCCAGTGATCCGGGGTCCCGATGATCGCGATATCGAGGTCCTTCTCCTTCAGCAGTTCCCGGTAATCGGAGTAGGTGCGCGGGACTTTCCTGGACGCCTGACGCGTCGACGTCATCTCGGCCGCTTCGGCGAGCATCTTTTTGTCGACATCGCAGATCGAAACCACCTCGACCGGCGAGACCTGGATCAGGCGGAAGAGGTCGCACTTGCCGTACCACCCGGCCCCGATCAGGCCCACCCGCCGGGGTTTCTCCTGGCCGCCCGCGAACGCCCGGCCGCCCGTCGCGGCGAAGGCCAGCCCGGCCACGCCCGTCTTCACGAACTCGCGTCTGTTCATGGCCTCGGGTCCTCCTTAAACCTGAAGGGTTTCGCCTGCGGCAAGACCCGGTCGCTGGTAAAAGTCGGACACCAGTACTTCTCGATG
>DATGFI010000449.1:0-3223 GCA_035309205.1 Planctomycetota bacterium
CGCAAAGAAGGAAACGATCACCCCCCCGACCAGGAAACGAAGGACGAGATCCATCATCCGGATTCCTTGAAGAGGCCGGGAAACCCGGGGGAAGACTTCGCGGGTCCGGAAGTCTTCACCTGATCGAACGTGCAGGACTTCGGAGACTTGTCCGGACGCCAGCGCAAGAACTTCGTCCCATGGCGGAAGCGGTCGCCCGAAAAGTGGTCGTAGCGCACTTCGCAGACGAGAACGGGCTTGAGCTGTTCCCATTCCCCGGATCGCTTCGTGCTCCAGCGACTCGGTCCCCCGGGCGATTTGCCGGTGAAGCCGGGGGGCCCCTGAAGCGGAAGGATTCTCGATCTTAACGCCGTTCGCTCCCGGGCCGAGAAGCTCGAGGTGAAGCCGACATGGTCGAGTCTCCCCTCCGGATCATAGAGTCCCAGGAGGAGCGAGGCGATCCCCTTCCCTCCCTCCTCGTAGCGGAAGCCTCCGACCACGCAGTCCGCCGTCCGTTGCCGCTTGACCTTCACCATTCCGGAGCGGTCTCCCGACCGGTAGTCGGCCTCGAGTTGCTTGGCGATCACCCCGTCGCAGCCCCAGGACTCCAGATCCCGCATCCATGAAAGCGCGGTCGAGCGATGGCGGGCCGCGGGGGAGAGAACCACCGAGTCCCGGGGGAGCGCCTTCCGGAAGAACGACTCCAGGTGCCGCCGCCGCTCAGAAAGAGGCTCCTCGACCAGCGATCGGCCGTTCCCGTCCACGAGCAGATCGAAGACGACGAGCTTCGCGGGGGTCTCCGTCGACAGCTTGGCCACGCGGCTCTCCGCCGGATGGATGCGCTGGAGAAGATCGTCGAAGGAAAGCCGTCCTCGGCGAAGGATCACGATTTCGCCGTCCAGCACGCACCGCGGAGAGCGGATCGCGGCGACCGCCTTCACGAGCTCGGGGAAATATCGTCCCAGGGGCTGCCCGCTTTTGGACTGAAGGGCGACCGTCTTCCCGTCCTTGAACGCCAGACATCGGAACCCGTCCCATTTGGGCTCGTAAAGCCAGTCCCCTTCCTTCGGGATGCGTTCCACCAGCTGCGCCTCCATGGGCGGATAGGGGGGACGGAGCGGCAAGGAGAGCGGAGGAAAGTCCTGGAGATGCGGGAGGGACAGGGAAACCTCTTTGAATCCTCGCGACCGGCGGCCCAGGCCCCTAGCCATGCAATGAGCCGCTCCTCCTCGCTGTCGGATCTGCGAGTCCCACCTGGGATTCGTGAAGAATGGATCCCCCGGCGCGGCCCTCGTTACGGGTGAGAGAATCCCGAACGCCGCCCGAATCCGCTCCGGTCCGGAGGCCGGCTAGGGGGGGCTGCCCGCCTCGATCTGCTGGAAGATCGGCGACCACCGCCGTTCGGCAAAGCGGAGGGAATCTCCGAAGAGAATGCCGAAGGCGATCAGGGCCGCTACGAGAAACGCCACGGTAACCCAGCCCCTCACGGTGAGACGCTTCAGGGCAGGCGCGACGCAGATCAGTCCCAGGAGGCCCGTGATCACGATGACCGCATCGAAGCTCGCCCGCTGCCAGTAGGGTCCTCCCAGATGGATCCACATCCCGAATTCATCGAAGGTGAGGCCGAGCCCGACGCCGTACGCCGCTGCCGTGGTCGTCAGGGCCCTTCCCCGGGGCGGCCGCAGGAGCAGCGCTCCTCCCACCGCCGACAGGATGAAGATGCCGTAGTTCAGGTGATGGACGTGGGTCCCTCCCACGTGAAGATAGAGGCTCGGAATCCGGTGGGTCATGATGAGGAGCACCATCACCCGGGCGACCAGAAAGGTCAGAACGAAGGAGGCCAGGATCACCGTGGTCAGCGGACGGGGCAGCTGCCCCGGCCCCAGAGCAAGCGCATCGTTTCGTCCTTCCGGCCTCCGGCCGGGGTCCGGGGAAGTCTGAGGGCTCTCCACGATGGTCGGTGCCTCCGACCAGGCATTCTGCCCGCCGAGGAAGCACTCCGGCAAGGGGAATGAAGCCCGACCCGGCCGACCGGATCGCGCGAAGCCGCCCGGGCTCGGACCCGGATGACCGGGGGCCTCCATCCCGCGGGCGGCGAAGCCCGGCGGAAAACGGCCGGCGCTCATTCTCCCTTAACATTTGCGATACGATCCCGCCACGGCAAGCACCGGCCCCGCGGCCGCTCGCCCGACTCATTCACCTTTTTTTACCTCCGCTTCGCCGTCCGTGTCGTACCATGAGGATATTCAAAACTAAGGGGGGATTGGGCCATGCCTCGTTGGATGCTGATCGGCTGTTTCCTGGTTCTTTCGGGATGCGTGGTCGTCGTCGAGGACGACCGCCGCAATCATCCGCCGGCGGCCCCGCAGCCTCCTCCTCCGCCGCCGCCTCCCCCGCCGCCTCCGCCTCCGCCGGCGAAGACGTACATCGTGTTCTTCGACTTCGATAAGTCGAACCTCACCGCGGAAGCGCAGAGCACGGTCACCGAAGCGGTTGCGGCCGCCAAGACGTTGGGCTCGGTCCGCATCATGGTCACCGGTCACACCGACACGGTGGGTTCGGACCGCTACAACCAGGCGCTTTCGATCCGCCGTGCCACGTCCGTAAAGGACGAGATGGTGCGCCAGGGTCTGGGTGCGGACTCCATCGCGATCGAAGGCAAGAGCTTCCACGATCCGCTGGTTCCCACCGGACCGGGCGTGCGCGAGCCTAAGAACCGCCGTGCGGTTATCGATCTGGGCGGCTGATCAGCCCAGAACTGAATCGGAAAGGGCGGGCCTTGCGGCCCGCCCTTTTTGTTTGTGAAGCGCTTGTCTTTTGCGTCGTGACTTCGCCGCTAGTTGCTGGGATCGGTCGGCAGTGAGGGCCGCGCTATGGGAGCGATGTCCGGCCCCGCCTGAACGCCTTGCAGCGCCACGGCCACCTTGATCTGGCAGCTATCGACCGGCGATGCTTCATTCACCGGAACGCCTGACACAAAGTCCTCCAGCTCCGGCTTGTCGGGCGCCAGCGCCGCGGCAAACACCAGATCGGCGGTCTTGCAGAAATTGGCGTGCGCCCCGGGCTTGATGCGGCGCTGTTCGGCATGGTTGATGGCGCGGGTCTTGTAGGCATCATATGCCGCTTCCCCGGCACGATTGCCGTTCAGGCGCTTGAACATCCCCTTCAACACCGCGTCGGAACGTCTCAATTCCTTCTGGTAGGTGTTTTGGAAGCGCACCATGGAAGACATGGTGGCAGGGCC
>DATGFI010000450.1:0-4710 GCA_035309205.1 Planctomycetota bacterium
ATGGCCACCTTCCGGTCCTCTCCCCCGGTGCCGCGGGCCGCGCGCATGGCGATCACGCCGGTCGCCGAGGCCAGGAGGATGGCCGCCGCGGTCGCGCTCATGATCGGGTGCTTCCGGACCATTCTCCGGAAGCGCCGCCAGAGGTTGGGCTCGGTCGCGAGGATGTCCTCGCCCTTCATGTACCGGTCGATGTCCTCGGCGAACTCCTTCGCCGTCTGATATCGGTCGGCCTTGTTCTTCTCGAGGGCCTTGAGGCAGATCGTCTCGAGGGTCTTGGGGACCAGGAGCGCCTTGGTCTTGGACTTGCCGGTGGCGGTCGCCGTGGCCGTGGCCGTCGTGGCCGCGGCCTCGGCGGCGACGGCCTTGGCGATCACCTCGTTGGGCCGTTCGGGCAGCTCGGTGGCGATCTTGCGCAGGATCTCGGGCACGCTCTCGCCCAGGAAGGGCGGACGGCCCGTCAGCATCTCGTAGAGGATGGCCCCCAGGGCATAGACGTCCGTGCGGAGGTCGACGTCGCGGTTCCGGCCTTCGGCCTGTTCGGGCGCCATGTAGGTCGGCGTCCCCTTGACGACGCCCGTCAGGGTCGCTCCGTCGCCCGACTCGACTTCCTTCGCGAGGCCGAAGTCCACGACGTAGGGATTGTTCGTCTTGTCGACCAGGACGTTGTGCGGCTTCAGGTCTCGGTGCACGACCGGCTGCTTCTCGTGGTGCGCATAGTCCACCGCGAGCGAGATGTTGATCATGATTTTAAGGAACTGCTCGGGATTGGTGTTGAATCGGGTCTTCTGGTTCCTCTCCTTCCCGCCGTGGATCATCGCGAGCAGCGTGCCGCCCTCGATGTACTCCATCGAGAGGTAGTACCGGTTGGACATGCACCCCATTTCGTAGATGCGCACGATGTTGGGGTGGCGCAGGCGCACCGACAGGCGGGCCTCGTGCTGGAACTCCTCGATCTGGCTGCTGCCGCTCGTCGAGTCGGCATCGCTGTCGTCCTGGTTGCGGATGAACTTGAGCGCGACGTACTGGAGCAGCAGCGTATCCCACGCCTTGTAGACGACGCCGGCCCCGCCTCGGCCCAGCTCGTTCAGGAGCACGTACTTGCCAAAGACGCGGTTCGGATCCTTGGCGGCGGCCGCCGCCTCGGGGGGCAGGGCCTTGGCGTTGGCGATCGCGGCCGATCCCATGCCGCTCCCCGACTTGGGCGTATGCGGCGTGGTCGCCATCTGGGTCTTGTCGACGCTGGAGATCGTGCCCGTGTGTCCGGCGTGCCGGGCGGACGACGACGGCGGAGTCACCAGGAGCGTCGGATCGATGGCGGGGCCGGTCCTCGTGACTTCGGGGTCGCCTTTGGCAGCGGCCTCCTTCTTCGGCGTCGAGGGTTCCAGGGCTTTTTCGGCTTTTTCGCTCTTGCCCGGGATGACCGAGGTGGTGAAATCAGCGACGTTTTGTTTGGGGACCACCGGGAACTTGGGCTTTTCGCCGGGGAGCGGAGCGGGCTTGCCGGTCGCTCGAGCGCCCAGGTCGAGCATCGTGTCCATGACGTCACTGAGGATCGCCTCGGACCGATCCACGGGATTGGAGGCAGGCGGGGCGTCCGCCGATGCGGGCTTCAAAGTCTTCGGCTTGGGGGTCTCTCCCATGTCGAGCATGGTCTCGTCGCCCATCGCCGCGGGGACGACCGTCTGATCCAGCGGCGCAGGCATGGGGGCGGATTTCGCGGGCTTCTCCTCCGCAGCGTAGGAGGCGGGAGGCTTCATGGATTTCGGCTTGGGAGTCTCCCCCATGTCCAGCATTGTTTCATCGCCGAGCTGCAGCGGGCGGATCGTCTGATCGGGCAGCGGGGCGGGCTTGGGGGGAGGAGGCGGCGGCGGATTCGCCGGAGTGGCCGGCTTCATCGTCTTGGGCCTCGGCGTCGCGCCCATGTCGAGCATGGTCTCATCGCCGTAGACGGGAAGGATCGTGATGGTGGGATCGATCGGCGCCTTGGGAGCCTGGGGAGGCAGGGCCGCCGGTTTGGGGGCGGGCTTCGACGCCGCGGCGGCGGGAGGAGCCGGCACTGCGGGTTTCGCGAGCGGCGCCTGGGCCACCACCTTCTGCCGGAGCTTGGTGCCGGCATCAAAGACCGTGTCCTCGGGAAGGCCGGCCGGCAGGTTGGCCACCGACGGATCATCCAAGGGATTGGCACGCCGGACGATCTGGGTCGCCGTGGGGTCCGGTCCCCCCGCGGAGGCGGCCCTCGCGGCTGCAGCCGCGAGCTGTCCCGGAGTCCACTTGAGCGCCTGGCCGGGATCCGTGACCTTGAGGGGTCCCTTGCAGTAGGCGCAGAAGAACCTGGCGTGAGGGTGATAGTAGTAGATGTGGTGAATCGCCCCGCACTTGGTGCATTCCTCGACGACTTTCGAGGCGACCCGGAGGACCTCGAAGATCAGGTTCGAGGAGACGCAGTTCATCCGAAGGAGCGTGTCCCGAAGGGACTCCACCGTGCCGGCCTTGGCCGATGCGGCCTGGCGGCTTTCGAGGGCCTTCGCGAGCTGCTCCTGTGAAATGATCTGGTGGAGGATGAGCAGCTTTGCGAAGTCCTCCTCGCTCCCCTCGAGATTGACGATTACTGGCATTGTGTTCGGAGCGAATTGTATTGCATACTTTCTGTACTGCCAACATAAAAAAAGAAACCGCCTTGCGAAAGCACTCCTTGCCGCCCGAAGGGGCGGTCGGGACTTCCGTCGCCCCCCCCCCGGGGGATCACGGACGCGCTTCCCGACCTCCCTTCATTGCGGGACCGGATTGTACCTTTAGAAAAAAAGGAATGATTCTATCGGAAGGCGCGGGCTGCCGGGCGAAGGGGGGCCCCAGAGGGGGAGTGTTCGCACGGGTACGGAACGCTTTTCGACACGTCAGACGCCGAGAAATCCGGAGCGGAATCGGCCGAACGCCTCGTTCGAGGCGTGAGACGCTCCGGCCGGCCCTCCCTCATCGAACGGAGGTCTTCGCGATTGAAACGGCTCTAGCCCATTTTGGGCACCACATCCGCAGGGGAGAGGGATCCCCCCTTAGGGGATCTGACGATGACTTTGACTCCGCTGGAAACCGTGAGGAGTTTCTACAACTCCCTGGAACCGGGTCGTCGGCAGGTCCTCATGGAACTGCTGGATCCGAACGTCAGAGTCGAGGTTCAGGAAGGGTATCCAGGGACGCGTCGGAGCTATGTGGGGCTCAAGGCCTACCTCGAGGATTTTCTCTACGCCATCTACGGCTCCTTCGAAGTCAGTCTCATTCCCGAAGAATTCCTCGAATCCGGGGCGCACGTGGTCACGGTGGGCCGGCAGAAGGCCAGGGCCGTCCTCACGGGAAGTTCCGTCGATGTCCCCTTTGTTCACATCTGGACGGTCCAACAGGGCCGGTTGGTGCGTGCCCGAATGTTCACCGACACGGCCATTCTTCGAGACGCGCTCGCGGGTCGCCGTGCCCCGGCGACTTCGGTGTAGGGGTTGAATATCGCGGCCTGGAGGACTGCATCGATGAGGGGCTCCCTCAGAGGACCGGAGGCTTCAGCTCCGGATTCACAAGCCCAGCGGTCGGGCGCCGACGATGCTGATTCCATCCCTGCTGGTTCTGTCGCAGAAGGCGGCGAGATTCAGGCCTCCCCTGCCCAGGGGCCGCGGATAGAGGACTCCCTGGAATCCCACTTGGTGGGCGGCGGCTCCGATGGACTGGGAGAGGCTCATGTCACCGGAATCGGCCAGGGCCGCCAGCGAAATGCCCAGCCGCCTTCGCACACCGCCATCCTCCAGATTGAGCACCCTGGGGAGGTGCATCTCCGCCACCAGGATGGTGAAGCGGTTGTCCAGGTCCGACTCCCCGCGCACCCAGTGATTCAACTCGCCACGACAGGTCGAGTTGTCCTCCGAGAAATAGGCGACCGGAAAGGAGCCCGGAGGGTTCAGCCGGCCTCCATGCTCCATGAGTTCGATCAGCTCGACAGCTCCCGATATGGGGTCGCTGGAAGTCAGGTGAAGCCATTGGCCCGTTTCCGGGCGCCCCGCGATCTTACGGACTCGCTCGACGAAGAAGTTGCTCATCATGATCGCTCCGGGCTACTTACGACCTCTTGGAGCGTCCGGAATGACATTTTCGCAGCGGAATGCCGGAAAGGCATCCCGCCCATGAGGACCCGCGCGATGAGGAAGGATCCCTGATGCTCGCTTCTGACTGATCTGGACCCGATGAATGCCCCGATGACCCTGGACCCGACGGCGCCGGAGGTGCCCCGGCTGGACCACGGAGCGATCGGCAACGGCCGGGTGATCGCTCTTGTGTCGCCGTCGACCAATATCGACTGGCTCTGTCTCCCGAGATTCGACAGCCCTTCCGTCTTCGGCCGCCTGCTGGACTCACGCATCGGCGGAACGTTCGGGTTCGGGATGGCCGGAAATGACGTCCGGACACGAATGGAATACGTCCCCAACACCAACGTGCTCTGCACTCGAATGACGAGCGACGAGGGAGCCGTAGATCTGTACGACTACGCCCCCCGATTGCCCAACGGACTCAGCGTCGATGCGCCCCTGGAAGTGCATCGCCTTCTGATTCCGCGCCATGGGAATCCCCGGGTCCGCGTATTGTTCGATCCGAAGCCCGATTACGCGAGGGCGAACGTCGTCGTCGTTCCGATCAGCGGCGGCCTGGAGGTCCAAGGCGACGCGTCCCGAT
>DATGFI010000451.1:0-4206 GCA_035309205.1 Planctomycetota bacterium
CCCCTTCGCGGTCTTCGGCTTCCAGTCGCCCCAGGGCCGCACAGTGGCCTTGCGGGACGCCGGGTCGTAGTCGCAGGCGCGCAGGTGGGCCTGCTCGTCAGGACGCAGGCCGACGTTGATTCCGAGCTCGAACCAGTCGACCAGGATGGAGCGGATACGCTCATCCTTGACCTTGGGCAGCTCCTCTCGGATAGTCTTGATCTCTTCCGGCGTGAGCCCGCGCGCGTCCTTCTGTTCGACGGGGAGGAGCATCTTCTTCAGGTTCGGGGCCTTCGCGATGATCTCCTCCAGCTCGCACCAGTTGAGGAACGCGCCCACGCGCCGCTTGTCGCCGTTGATCGTGATGTTCTTCTTCGTGGCCGTGCCGCTGTCGAGGAACTTCTGCACGAGCTGGCGGGTAATGGAGCCGATGGACTTCTGCTCGCCGACGAACGCAACGAACGGCTCCAGGGAGTCGGCCGCGCGGGATGCTGAGGACTCGCGGCACTTCTTCTGCAGGTGCTTCTCGGTGTACAGGGTCAGCGCCTCGCGCACGGTCTTGCCCTGCAGCTTCTCAACGCGGGTCGGGGCTTGAGGCAGGGGCGCGATTCCTTGGGCGGCTTGTTCGGCGAGCTGGAGGGCTTCCTTCAGGTCCGAAGTCTTCAGGCTGATGGGCGCGCGGACGCCCTTCCCTCGATGATCGAACCACCACAACCGGCCGCGCAGGTACAGGGAGCCGACAACCTCGCCGGACGGGAGCTTGACTTCGGGTCTCTTTGATCTCTTCACAGGTGCCTCACTCAATCTAAGAACGAGTGCTTGCACCCCTTTTGAGACAATCCTGAGACAATCTCAGTTTCGGCCGTTCTTACTGCTTAGGCCCCGATGATCTCTTCTCCCAGCAGAAATCATGGTCCCGGGGAGCGGATTCGAACCGCTAACCTACGGCTTATGAATCTGAGTTGAGGTTGCCAAAACCCGATTTACGATGAAATGATAGCGTCAGGACGCGCAGGAAGGGCCTGAAAAACAGGCGTTGGAGACATGTCCCAGAGACAGGTGCAACCGCCGGTTTTCCACGCCGCAGGTTCTGTGATTATTTGCACTCCCCTGCTTCGCTGCTATCATCATCCGGAATGGTTCAACAAATCGCAGGCCCCGGCATGGAGTCCGAGCAGCCCAAGTCTTCAGGGGTGAAGCCGACGGAGATCCTTGGTCTCGCTTTCACCGCCTCCACCTTCTTCGTCAACGCCTTCAAGGACACTACCCAGTATCCGTGGATGAAGCAGGTCGCGCTCCCGGCCTTCATCATCGCCGTCTGCTTCCTCGCGTACCTCGCATGGAAACGCCTGTTCGGCCCTTGGCGCAGGAAGCGTGCCGTACTGCGAGATGCCCGCGAGAAGATCGCCGGTTTGGCCGACTTCGTTCGACGCTTCAAGCAGGACGTCATCGGTGTGAACCACACCACCAGCATCGCCTACCAGGTTTCCCAGATTAGACTGAACCCCGTCACACCGGGCGAAGCAAAGCCCGATGCGCACACGCAGGCTTACTACATCCAGCAGGTCATGGATCAACTTCTTGAGCGGCTGGACACGCCGGTCAACGGGCTCGCGGATATCCGCCTGATCTTCTCCATTTTCGACGACTTCATCCGGTACGTTCACGACCTCTACCGCGACCAGTGGAGGAAGTACCTGATGGAGAAGCGCGACAGGATCGACGATCACCAATGGACCCAGTGCGTCAAGGCGCGCGAGACCTATTCTAAGTTCGTCGACGACTACCGCGTGTTCCGGAAGTCGAAGGAGAAGGACTCCTACGCCATTGGCTCGAGTTACAACTACGAGAACCCGGACCCGCTGGGCTGACGATGGCCGCCGTAATCATCTCCGCTGTCATCGGCGCAATCGGCCTAGCGGCAACATTGATCACGCTCTATTTTCGGGTCGTCAACCAAGAGCGCCGGGAGCAGGAGCGCCACGACATCGAAGTAGCCCGGGAACGTGATCGGCAGGCCGAGATCGCGACCAAGAAGGAACAAGCCAAGCGCCAGGTCGGCCTCGACGAAGAGAAGCACCGCGAAGGGCTGCGGCAGTGGGAGATCGACACCGGGAAGATGCTCCGGGAAGCTGACCGCCGCCGCTCGGACATCGCCGATCAGTACCACCGGGACCTGCAGGCGTGCCGCGACGACTACAACGGACGCGGCATGTTCAACAGCGGCATGCGCATTGAGGCCGAGCAGCGGCTGGGGCAAGCTCAGACCCGCGAGTTTGAGCTGCTGCAGGAATGGAAACAGGACCGGGAGCGCAAGCTCGCCGCCATCAAGAAGGCGCTGGATCAAGAGAACGCCAGGATCGTCGAGGAGCGTCAGAAGCTCGGATCAAGCTGAGGCCTTCTAGCTGAATCGGACGAACCTTCCGTTGCGGGGCCGGTTGGAGGAGACGATGCCGCCGTTGATCACAATCATTCCGGACGACATGCTCGGCCGCTATCGGGTCCTGCTCCAGCTCAAGGACCCGAGCGGCGACCTTGTCCGCCGCTTCAACGAGATGTTCGACAGGACGCCCGGCGCGGCATACCTCGAAGTCATGACCTTTGCGATTCTCCAGGGTCACTTCCGCCTGCAGCCGGAGATCGACGACGTCCCGCACGTCGGTGGCCCCGACTTCAAGACGACGGCCCACCCAACGCCCCTCTATGTCGAGTGCAAGTACCTCGACCGCGAACGAGTGGAGGCCAGAACGGCGTTGCCGGACGGATTCCCGGACAGAGGGGGCAGCTTCACCCACGATAATGCGAAGATCCGGCTGCGGATCTCCGACGCATGCCGACAGCTCGAACGCCGACCCGACGGCCCGGGTATCGCCGTGATCGGGACGGACCATGTGCTCGCGGATGCGGTAATGGATGCCGTCGCATGCGAGTGGCTGCTGACGGGAGAGCAGCGGATACAGGTTCAAGACGGCGCCGTTCTGGACGTCACCGGGCTGGCGAATTCGGTCTGGCTCGACCACCCGCCCGCCCCAGGGGATGATTTCCAGCGCCTGCTCGTGCCGGTGTCGGCCGTGATCTTGATGACGTTCAACTTCGAAGCGAAGACCGCTTCAATGTTGGGCATCCTCAACCCGTGGCCCAGGCCCGGCTTGGCGTTGCCTATCAGGCACTTCCCCCGCTTGCCCTTCGCCCGGTTCGCGTCCACGCCTATGTTCATCCAGGGCGGCGTCCTATCGCCGGTCGAGTGGGTGATCCATCAGCCAGACCCCTTGCCGGTCTCGGTCTTTGGGCTGGAGATCCCGGATCATGTAGTTCGTGGAGAAGAGCCGCCACGGCGCGTCATCTAGCTCTCAGTCGAGTCAAACCACATCCCCGCCGGACTTTGACGGAAACCCCTGCAAAATTCGCCGAATTTGTCGGTCCCGTCAGAGCCCACCACCCAATGGCGCGCCCCAGGCCGCGCCAATCGTGAATGTGACGCCCGAGATCACCACCAAGATCGCGCCCTACACCGAGAGGATGACTGTGACGAGAAATGCCGCGGGCTGGCTGACAGGCTCCGAGAAAACGGTGACGCCGGACTGATCCCGGCTCTGGTCGTTACCGGATGATCTTCTCGCGCTGCAACACGTCCCGGATTTCTTCAGTCTTCGACAGGATCTTGCCTTTCTCGAAGCGGACCTGTCCGAGGCCCTCAATGTTCGAGAACTCATTGCAGCCGTCCTCAAGCAGAACTATTGCGCGCTCGAAGCCCAGGCGGCCCTGGAAGAGGCCGACCTCGTGCACGACGTTTTCACGGGCGTGCAGGCTGCCATCGGCCTGCTGATCCTCGGCGGTCATGACCAGGAACGCGAAGCACGCATCCTCGAGCATAGCTTCGAGCCGCTCCTTGCGGGAAAGACCGGCCGCCGACTCGAGGTTGTACTCATCGACCGTGAGTCGGAGCTTGTCCTGCAGGAAGCCCTTCAGCTCCAGCCACAGCTTCGACCGACCATGCCCGATGAAAACCTTCCCATCCGTCTTGGCCACAGACTTCCCTTTCATCTTGAGCTTCTTCTGCATGTAGAGCATCGCCTCTTCAGCTAGCTCGCTCAGTTTCCTCGCCCCGGTCGCATAGGACCGCTCTTCCATCAGCGTCGCCTCGATCTTGATGTGCGGAGGCGCCACTACCCCTTGGGTGATCGCCTCGCTGTCCCGGCTCATTCGATGGCGCGGATTCCGGCTTTC
>DATGFI010000452.1:0-3619 GCA_035309205.1 Planctomycetota bacterium
CGGACCGGCATCGAGCGCGCGAACAGGGGGGGCGCCAGGAACAGGATCGTGACGACCCCGCCGATCGCGACCGCCCAGGCCTGGGTGTGGATGTCTCGCCACCAGGGAAAAAGTGCGGCAATCAGGACGACGTTGACGACGACCGGGGCGAAGGCGGGCGCGAAGTAGCTTCGCATGCCGTTCAGCGCGGCGCTCAGGATCGCCGCCACGCAGATGAGCGGGAGATAAGGAAGCATGATGCGCAGGAGCGGCGCCATCTGCGAGGTGTTCTCGTCCTGGGGTAGGCAGTAGGTAAGTCCGATGCCGATGGCGGCGAGCAGGCCCAGGAAGATGGCCAGCGCGGTCGCCAGCCGGTTCAGGAGCGCATGAGCCTCTTCGGTTCTTCCTCCATCCAGCCGCTCGACGAAGACCGGAAGGAAGGCGGCCGTCAACGCCCCTTCGCCGAACAGCCGGCGGAAGAGATTGGGCGTACGGAAGGCGACCGAGAACGCATCCCACTGCGGAGAGGCGCCGAAATAACGGGCGCAGAGCATGTCGCGGACGAAGCCCAGGATGCGCGACAGCAGAGTGCAGGCGCTGACGAGGCCCGCCGAGCGGACGAACGAGGCTTTCCCCAATCTCTCTCCAACCATTGCCGCCCCTGCGGCATAGGGAGTGTGGATCGATGGAGTCCGCTTGTCAAGACGGAGGCTTCGAGAGGGCTACCCTCCCTTTCCGAGGGCTGATACAATCCCCTGGATGGGCGAGGAAGTCCTCAGGGAGTTCGCGCGATACCGTCAGCGGCACCTGTGGGTGCGCGGGCTGGATCTATTTCTAGAAGCGGCGTTCGTCATGACGGTGACGGCGGCCGCAATGTTGCTCGTCGACCGCCTTGCCTTCGAGTTGGGCTTCTCCGCGCCGCACCTGTCTACGAAGGCCCGGGTTTTGACGAGCCTCGTCGCTCCCCTGGCCCTATCGGCGGCCTTTGCGATCGCTTCGATCCTCATGCGGCCGACGCCTCCCGCTCGAATCGCCTGGCAGCTGGACCGGGCTTCGGGAGGCGAGGAGCGTTTCTTGTCCGCTCTCGAACTTGCCGTCGCGGGCGGGGGCGGACCCTTCGCGGCCGCCCTTTACAAGGATGCCGTCCGGATTGTCCGGAAGACCTGGCCTTCGCAGGTTCTCCCGCGGCCGCCGGTCGGTTACCGCTGGGGAATCCTCTTGTCGCTCGCGGTCGGCGCCCTGCTGTGGGCGTATCCGCCTCAGCTCTATCTGGCGCCGCTGCCGGATTTCGACGCGACTCCCGTGCGGGGCCCGGCTCCTCTCGAAGTCTTCTTCCGGGACGGTTCGATCGGCGCCATCGACGAGTTCGTCTGGGACTTCGGCGACGGCCAGACGGGGCGAGGCGAAGGCACCTCGCATGTCTACGACAAGGCCGGCCGCTACACGGTGAAGCTGACCCTGCTCGGGCCCGGGGGGTCGGCGCAGAAGACCGGCTCGATCGAGGTATTGCCGGCCGACCGCGCCTTCGCGGACTTTCGGGGCAAGCCCCTCAAAGGCCGCGGCTCGCTCGAGGTGGCCTTCGAAAGCCTGGCGAAAAACGCCAAGAAGCTCGCCTGGGATTTTGGCGACGGGTCGACGTCCCACGATCTGGACCCCGTGCACTCCTATCTGGAGCCGGGTCTTTACACCGTGAAGCTCCTGGTGGAGAACGACATCGGCCGCGACGAGAAGATTCGCGAGAAGTACGTCAAAGTTGCCCATCCCGATGAGCCCATCGCCGACTTCCGGGCGGTGCCGCGTGAAGGCGAGAAGCCGCTCGAGGTCTACTTCGAGGATCGCTCCAGCGGGGCCTTATCCGAGTGGTCCTGGGATTTCGGAGACCTGCGCGCAGGTTCGGACCGGGTGAGCAGCGAGAGAAACCCCACCCACGTCTATAAGAATCCGGGCCATTACACCGTGCGGCTTCGCGTGAAAGGTCCGCATGGTGAAGATCAGGAGGAAAAGGAACGCTACATCCTCGTAAGGGAACCGGGCGATGGCGGAGGCAGCGGCAAGAACAAGCCTCAAGCGAATCCCGATCCCAAGATCCATAAATCCAGTTCCGGCGCGGGGACGAAAGATGGCCGCTTCGAGGGGGATCCGTCTCCGCGCCCCAAGGTGAATCTCATCCCCGAAGAGCTGAAACATCAGGCTCTCAAACCCGGGACGAAGATGGAAGAGAAGGATCTGAACGTCTACACCAGCAAGCACAGCTCCACCGGGCAGGGCGAGGCCCAGTCCACCCCGCTCGAGGAGGTACTCCCGCAGTTCCAGCGCGCCGCCGAGGACGCCATCGAACGCGAACAGATTCCGCCGGCCTACCGGGACCACGTCCGGCGCTACTACGAAGATCTCCACCGGAAATGATCTACCTGGATAACGCCGCGACGACCCGGATGAAGCCCGAGGTCCGCGCGGCGATGGAACCCTTCCTCGACCGCGAATTCGGAAATGCGTCGAGCCTCCATGCCGCCGGCCGCCGGGCGCGCCGGGCCCTTGAGGATGCGCGGGAGACTGTCGCCGCCTGCCTGGGGGCCCAGCCCCAGGAGATCATCTTCACGGCGGGAGCGACCGAGTCCAACGCGCTGGCGATCCTGGGAGCCGCCGAAGCCCTAAGGGCGCAGGACGCTCACGCCATCACCTCGGAGATCGAGCACCCGAGCGTGCTGGAAGCGGTTGCGCGACTGGAGTCGCAGGGGTGGCGGGTGACCCGAGTGCCGGTCGACGGAGAGGGTCTCGTCGATCCCGCCCTGGTGGCCAAAGCCCTCACACCCCAGACTGCGCTCATCACCGTCATGAGCCTCAATAACGAGGTCGGCTCCGTGCAGCCGCTGGCGGCGATCCGGAAGATCGCGCCGGGAATCATCCTTCACACGGACGCGGCCCAGTCGGTCGGTAGGATCCCCGTCGGCGTCCGCGGCCTCGATCTGCTGACCTTTTCTGCCCACAAGATGCATGGGCCCAAGGGGGTGGGGGGGCTCTGGGTGCGGAAGGGGACTCCCCTGGCCGCGCAGCTGCGCGGCGGCGGACAGGAGTTCGAGAAGCGCGCGGGAACCGAAAACGTCGCCGGCATCGTCGGATTGGCGGCGGCAATGAAGCTGGCCTGCGCCGGCCAAGCGGCCGATTCGGCGAGGATGGAACTTCAGCGCGAGCGGCTCCGGAGAGGTCTTGAAGACCTGGGGGGCGTGAGGGTTTCCGGGCCCCGGGAGCGCCGCAGCTCCCATATCCTCAATATCGCCTTCGAGGGCGTGGACGGGGAGGCCGCGATTCTGTCGCTCGACGCGGCAGGGGTCTGCGTCTCCTCCGGCTCCGCCTGCGCCTCGCTCAGCCGACAGCCGTCGCACGTGCTGAGGGCGATGGGCGTTCCGGCTGATGTCTCCCGGGGCTCGCTCCGCTTCAGCCTCTCGTCGTTGACGACGGACGAGGACATCGATGCCGCCCTCGAATGCGTCCCGGCGGTCATCCGCCGCCTGAGGAAGATCTCGGCGGTTGAGCGATGAGCGAGTCGATGACCTTCGTCACCTGCAAGGATCGGAAACAGGCGACGATCCTGGCCCGGATCCTGGTGAAGGAGAGGCTTGCCGCCTGCGTCAACGTCGTG
>DATGFI010000453.1:0-3702 GCA_035309205.1 Planctomycetota bacterium
TCGCTGTAGACGGCGACGGTGCGGATGCCCAATTCGCGGCAGGCGCGGATCACGCGCAGGGCGATCTCGCCCCGATTGGCGACGAGGACCTTCTTGAACACTGGGGACGCAATTTCAGCATAAAAAGGCGTCGGGCATCAAGCATTAGAGGCTCCTGGCAGCAGTTCCGTAACCCCGCGCAAAGTGGCCATGGCCAAGGCCTTCCACGGAGTCCAATTCGCCTGAGGCTCCGTCGTCCTGGTGGGCTTGACTTCCGGGAGACGTGGGGAGGAGCCCGAGGGAGCTCCCGATCGAGGCTCGGCACGAGCTTATCCTTCGACCTCGAAGGCCCTTCGAAGGAAGTTCAGGACCCGGGTCCCCGAGGCCTCTATCCGGAGGGGCCCGGCCAGAGCGACAAGGCGATCGGCAGATCTTCCAGGAACCGCGCCCCCAAGGTCAGCCGACTCAAGAACCGGCGCGGCGCCTCCTTCAGGTTGCGCTCGTAGAAGAGGTAGGTCGTCAGGAACGCCACCGCCAGGGTCAGCAGGAACGCTTCCAGGGCCGTCGGATCGTGCACGAAGGAGTGGTTCATGGCCCAGTGCCGGGAGAGCTCGTTAAACGCCCGGTTCTCGATATCCCAGCGCAGGTGACCCCAGCGCTGGATCTCCCGGGCAGAGGCTTTCGAGGGGGACAGATCCGTCACCCACACCCAGGTGCTCTCCTCCAGGATCTCCCGCTTCCTTCCGCTGATTACGCGCGTCAGCGTCTTTTTCTCTTCGGCCCACATGACTCGGACGGGTCGTCCCAGGGTCGTAAAGGTCCGAAGCCCCTCCAGGTCCCAGATCCGACTGGTCGTTGCGGCCCCCGCGAGGACTTCCGGCGCTTGGAGCGCCCGCAGCCGCTGGGCGTCTCGGTAGAGCTCGCGACTTTCCTGCTTGAGCACCACGACGAAATGCTTCCGGGCCGCCAGGACCTCTTTCAGAAAGGGCGCTTCCAGATAGAGCGCGTCGCAGGAGACGACGTCGACCAGGCGGCCGTGGGCCTGGAAGATCCGCTGGAGGAGCCGCCGGGCCGCCACGACTTCCCCCTCTCCCGGCCGCACGCGCTCCACGTCGAGGATCCCGGGCGGCGTCACCCCGATCCATTGCGCCACCACGACCCGGTGGTAGTACTGGGTCACCGTCCGATCATTCTTCTCGACCGTGCGGATCAGGCACTCCGGGCAGCAGCGCGCCTGGCTCGACCCCAGTTCATGTCCGTCCAGCGCCACCCCCCGGCGGAGGCTGCCGCCCGGGCCCCGGACCGCCTTATTCCTCCAGGCCCGTCGGTGGTGGTGAGCCACCAGGGCCCGGAGCTCCTCCAAGGAAAACCCGCACAGGCTATACCCCACGGTATCCGTGCTGGGCGGGTGCCCTCCCAGGAGCTTCCCCCACGACCCGCCCCGACGCAGTTCCTGCTCGAGGCGGTTGAGACTCCCCAGCCGCAGGGCGAACATCAAAAACACGCTTCGAAAGACCGTCGGAGCGGAGATCCGGGGATCGACGCGAGCACCCCGAAGGAATCCGACCTGCTCCTCGAAGTCGTAGACCTTGGACAGGTATTTGAGGAAGCGCCGCAACACGTCGTCCCCCCTCTTCCTGGAGCCGCCGCTCGATCACTCCTGCCGACGCTTAAGCCGCGTCACGCAGGCCTCCGAGAGCCGCTCCAGCACGTCGCGAACCTGCTGATAGCGGTCCAGCCACTCCCGCACCCGGGCTTCCCACTCGGGAGGGACGTAGATCATCCGCGTCTTGCCTCGGGTGGTGAGGCCCAGGTACAGCGCCCGATGGCGTCGGCGGGGCTCGGTCTGGCACCGGCAGCTGGGCTTGCCGCACTTGCGGCGCGAGTCGATGAGGCTCCCGCGCAGCAGCCCCGGGCGAGTCAGAATCCGCTGGAGCTGGGAGTAGAGGAGGCGCTCGGAGTCGGGGAGCGAACTGCGAGTCACCACCGGGGCCTCCGATCTCTTACTAATTATAATATGTAGGATATGACGACAGAAAAGTCAATACAAACGAACGCGAAAGTGATCCGACTCCGGCCACTCCTCTAAGATACTGGGAGAAGCCCTCTTACGGCAGATTTGAACTATCGGTTACGGAATTGCTGGGCTCCTGGGGCTCCTGGAGGGGAGCACCGGATATTTGCTCCCCGATCGGGGAGGGGGAGTTATACTGATAGGGGCACGCGTCGTACCCCCGTGGGAGCAGGGGGACTCTTCTCGAGGAGGGTCCCAATGAGTCGGACCGCCGACCCCCCTGCACCCCGCCCTCCCCCAGCCCTTTCTGCCTGGTCCGCGATCCGTCCCCAGAAGAAGTCCCCCTCGGCGAAAGAGCGATTGCGAGCGGTGATCTGGGAGCCGTCGTTGCTGAAGCGGAGGCATCATGAGCACCAAGGATGCCATCCTGGGTCATGTCTGCGTCGAGCGAGGCTGGATGAGCGAGCCTCAGCTCGAGGAGTGCCTGAGGGAGTGCGACAGCCTTTCTCGCACCCGGTTGGTCCCTGAAACGGAGGCGTTGCTTCCGCGAGTTCTCCTCCGGCGCCACTTGATCCCCGAGATGGAGCTCGAAGCCCTGCGGATCGAAATCGAGAAAGTTCTCAAGTCCGACGGAGACTCCTCCCGGGAGGGAGCCCAGGATCTGCGCCTCCTGAAGCTGCTGCTTCGAAGCGCCCAACTCAGGAAAGAACAGGTGGACCAGGCCATGGCCCAGCAGCGGGAACGGCTGGGGCAGGGAAAGCCCATCCGGGTGATCGAGATCCTCCTCGAGCAAGGACAGCTGTCTCTGGCGGCGCTGGAAGAAACGCTCCGGACGCTCCGCCAATCCCGCACGGCCCTAGTCTGTGTCTCCTGCAAGACTCCGTATTCGATCCTGGACTACGATGCGGGCCGGATCTATCTCTGCAAGTCCTGCACAGGCGAACTCGCGCTTGTCGGCTCGCAGGCCCCGGCGGCCAGTCCGTCTTCCGCCGCATCCAGCGGGCTGCTCCCGAGCGTCGGCGAGGCGGGGGCCCACATCGGACGCTACAGCTCTCTGAAGGAAATCGGTCGGGGCGGGATGGGAAGAGTCTACAAGGCCTGGGACGAGACCCACCAGCGCTGGGTCGCGCTGAAGGTCATTTCGGACCGCCAGCCGCTGGAGGGCCTCACCCGGTTCCGCCGGGAAGTGGAGATTTCCAAATCGCTGCACCATCCCAATATCGTCGCGGTCTACGAGTTCGCCAATGCTGACGGAAAGCATCTCATGTCGATGCAGTTCGTCGAAGGTTCGACGCTGGAGGGAACACGAGTGCCTCCACGGCGGGCCGCGGAGCTGATCGCCACCGTCGCCCATGCGCTCCAATATGCCCATTCGCATGGCGTGATCCATCGGGATATCAAGCCGCAGAACATCATGGTCGCCCTCGATGGAAAGCCGTACCTGATGGACTTCGGGATGGCGAAAGCGCTCGAGAATCCGTCGTTCGTCACCGCCGTCGGGATGGCGATGGGCACGCCGTCATTCATGTCCCCGGAGCAGGCGCTGGGAAGAATGTCACGGGTCGACCGTCGAAGCGACGTCTACTCGCTGGGCGGAGTGCTCTACGCACTGACGACCGGGCTTCCCCCGTTCCGAGGCACCAGTCCGATGGACACGATTCGCATGGTGGCCCACGACCAGGTGACGCCGCCCTCGCGGCTAGTCTCCG
>DATGFI010000454.1:0-4099 GCA_035309205.1 Planctomycetota bacterium
GAGGCCGTTCAGATAGGCCCCGTAGGTGCTCTTTCCCATTGCCTCGGCGGCGCGGCGAACATCCGGCTCCCCGATCCACCCGTTAGTCCAGGCGATTTCTTCGAGGCAGGCGACTTTCAGTCCCTGACGCTCCTCGATCGCCTCGATGAAGGTGCCCGCCTCGATCAGGCTGCGGGGAGTGCCCGTGTCGAGCCACGCGACGCCGCGACCCAGGACGGAGACTTGGAGATCCCCCCGTTCGAGATAGCGTCGGTTCAGATCCGTGATCTCGAGCTCTCCCCGGCTGCTGGGACGGAGGGACTCCGCGAGGGCCGAGACGTCCTGGTCGTAGAAGTACAGGCCGGGAACTGCGAAATGGCTCCTCGGCTGCTTGGGCTTCTCCTCGATGCTGAGCGCGCGTCCGGCCGCGTCGAATTCGACCACGCCGTATCGCTCCGGGTCGCGCACCTGGTAGGCGAAGATCCTGGCGCCTTTCCGGAGCTTGGCGGCCTCCTGAACGGTCTCGGTAAGCCCGTGCCCGTAGAAGAGGTTGTCCCCCAGGATCAGGCAGGCAGGGGCGCCCTCCAGGAACTTGCGGCCGATGAGGAAGGCCTGGGCCAGTCCCTCCGGGCGCGGCTGCTCCGCGTACTCGAAAGTCATCCCGAGTCCGCGCCCGTCCCCCAGCAGTCGCTGGAAGGCGGGCAGGTCGTGCGGGGTCGAAATGACCAGGACTTCCCGGAGGCCCGCGAGCATGAGCACGCTCAGGGGATAGTAGATCATGGGTTTGTCATAGACGGGGAGGAGCTGCTTGGAGACCACCCGGGTCAGGGGATGAAGCCTCGTCCCTGCGCCTCCTGCCAACACGATGCCCTTCAATCGATCCTCCTCCTAGGTCGGCCGCCGAGCGGCTTGCCGCGTTCTACTTCGGGGGCTGCTCCGGTCCGGGATCGTCGGAGGACCTCAGCCCGTCCAAGAGACCCGTGATGGTCTCGATCCGGGATTTCAGGGCCGCCGGGTCGGCGGAGGCATCCATCCGAGCTTGATAGATTTCGCGGGCTTGTCTCAGCTTTCCCGCCACGCTTCCGACCTTGGCCTTGAGCGCCGGGGGGGCGATGCTGGCCCTTCGACCCGGATCGGCTGCATCCGCAGCCTCCAGAAGAAGGGACTCCGCCTCTCGCATCAGGGCCGCCGCCTGCCGCAGCTCGGGGTCGAGCCGGGTAGGGTCCGGGTCCCGGTCCGCGGTCCCGGGATCCGAGCGCGCCGCAGCGATCGCCGTTTCCATGCGCACGCCGCGAAGCAGAACCAGGCTTTCGATCAGCACGAGAACGACGGCGGAGATCAACGCGGCTTTGCGGATCACGAGCCGGCGACGTTCGCGGTCCCCGGCGCGATCGAGCGGTCCGCAGGACGGGGAGCAGACCAGTCCCGCCGGAACTTCCTTGGCGCAGAGGGAGCAGATGGGGTTCCTGCAGTTGGCGCAAAGGACGATGGCGGAAGTGTCCGGATGGAAGAAGCAGCTGCTCGAGACCACGCTGCGTCCGCTTCCGGGCGGCTTCACGAGCGTCGACTCGTCGCGTCGCCGGCTGGAAAAGGGATTCCGCCCGTCGATGGCGGCGTCGGACTGATCGCTGAGCTGGGGAGTCAGGATTACCGAGGGCTCCGACCCGAGCGTACCCGCAGCGGGAGGAGCGGCGTGCTCCCGGCGGTCGAGGGCCGATACCACGTCCGAGAGATCGGTGAGCGTGGGAGCCGGCGCGGGCGGACGCGAGGAAGAGGAAGGGGGGTCGAGCTCGTTGAAGCATTCGGGGGAACAGTAGATCACCTGATCGATGGTCAGGCTGCATTGATAGCAGGCCGGGCGCTGGCACGTGCCGCACAGTCCGACGGCCCGTTCGTTCGGATGGTTGATGCAGTAGTGTTCCATCGGTTCGATCGCGTCCAAGCCAGTCACGTTGCGTCGTCCCCTCTCAGGATTCGGTGGAGTATAGTCGATGGAGCTTCGGAACGATCCAGCCTTTGGCGTTTTTTTTCTCGTCGCCGAGGGCCCGCCCCTCGGGGACCTTTTCGGTGCTTCGGAGGGCTGGAGGCCGGTCGGGAGGGGACAGGCGTGGCGCCGGTTCCGGCGAAGGGCTCCCCTTCACGGGGGAGCCGTCCTGCCGGCGCCGCCTAGCTTGCTCCCCGGCCTGCCAGGACAGCGGGGATGGTCTTGAGCAGGATCTTCATGTCCAGGCCCAAGGTCCAGTTGTCGATGTACGCCAGGTCGAGCTCCATCCATTGGTTGAAGTTGATCGAGTTCCTCCCGGACACCTGCCAGAGGCAGGTGATTCCCGGCCTCACGCTCAGGCGACGGCGAGCCCAGGACTCGTACTGATGGACTTCCGAAGGGACCGGGGGCCGGGGGCCGACCAGGCTCATGTCTCCCCGCAGCACGTTCCACATCTGGGGAAGTTCGTCGAGGCTGAACTTGCGGATGAACCGGCCCACCCGGGTCACGCGGGGGTCATTCTTGATCTTGAACACGGGACCGTCCATCTCGTTGAGGTGCTGCAGCTCGGCCTTGCGACGCTCGGCATCGACGACCATCGACCGGAACTTGAAGAAGGTGAAGCGCCGTCCGTTCATTCCCACCCGCTCCTGACGGAAGAAGACCGGGCCTTTGGAGGTCGCTTTGATCAGGAGCGCGATGGTCAGGTAGAGCCACGAGAACGACAGGAGGAAGAGCGAGGAGAACACGACGTCGATGGCCCGCTTGATCCCCATGGCGAAGTCTTCCGGGGGGGTCGTGGAGAAGGTGAGCATCGGGCATCCGTCCATGTCTTCCATCTCGACGCGCGCGATCTGATGGGGAAAGAGGTCTAGCGCGAGACGCGTCTTGACGCCGACCTGTTCGCAGTGCAGGAGAAGGGACTCGATGTTCGAGAGCCGCTGGGGCGGGACTGCCACGACGACCTCGTCCACAACGTATTCGCACAGCACACGGCGGATGCTGTTGGTCTTGCCCACGACGCTGCCCCGGGGGATGCGGATCTCGTCTTCCTCTTCGTCCTGCGAGACAAACCCGATCAGGCGATGGCCCCAGTGGCGGTTCGCGGCGATCCGCTCCGCGTGCGCCGCCGCTCCCTCCCCGGTGCCGACGATCAGCACCGAGCGGGTGTTATAGCCGCGGGCGCGGGCGGCATGGGCGGCGGTCCGGATCGCCATGCGCAGGAGAACGAGCACGCTCACGTCGATCAGCATGAACGCCGACAGGAACGGGCGGGAAATGTGGCTGGACTTGGTCAAACCCACGAACGCGAAGAGGGCGATGCCTCCCAGCGCGGCCGCCCGGGCGACCTGGGTGATTTCGCGGATCGGAGACTGGATCCGGTGCGAGCGGTATGTTCCGCTCCACTGGAGGAGCATCGTCCAGGCCGGGACGATGAAGAGCAGGAGCCACAGGTACTGGTCGAGCGGGAGGAGCGTCCCGAACATCTGATTGGGCACGCTCATGAGGAGATACGTGCCGAGGAAGGAGAAGATGGTGAGCGTCAGATCCGCCACGAAGATGGACGTGGCCACCGCCCGCGAATAACCCTTCAACATAACCCCTCCCAGCAATCCCTCTCAACCCGTCGCGCACGCCATGGGTAGATGGCCCATATGGGCCAATGTTATGTGTGTTTATAAGGGAGATCCGGACTTAATTCAATAGAGAATCAGCGAAGGTTCTGAAAATGATCGATGAAGCGCTAGATCCCCGGCGGTGGCCGACGTCGCTAGTCTTCGCGCCGCGTCGGGGATTGGACTTGACGGAGGACTGTCCCCTGTAGTCTAATTCGGCCTCGTTAGTCGCTGAAAAGGCCGGCGCGATGCCCGGTGTCACGCGCGGCACTTTCAATCCCCTGTAAGCGAGCGTCCTCGTGACGGAGCAAAGGATTCCAGCCTCCTCCTGCGCACGCGGCCGGCGGCTTCCGGCCGGGCCGGCGTGGATGCTCTGCCTCGTGCTTTGGGGATGCGCCAGCGGCGAGGACCTCCCGGCGCCGGGGTTCGTCGAGCCTCCTCCTCCCCGGCCCTTCAGCAAGGGTGACGCTCTCAAAGAGTTCGACGCGGCTGTAGGGGAACCCTATTCTCTGGGGGCGGG
>DATGFI010000455.1:0-4245 GCA_035309205.1 Planctomycetota bacterium
CGGCCCCTCGAGGGAGCTGCGGGCGTTGATCCACCCGGTGATGCTGAATGACTTCAGGTTCTTCAGATGCTCCAGGGGCCCAGCAAGATCGACCGCGAAGGGACCCGGCTCGGAGCCCCAGTCGAGCGAGCTGGCGCTCCCGGGCGGGGGGACCTCGCGGGACCAAAGCGGCCGCGTCTTGGACAGGACCGCCGGCCCGAGCCATCCCGAGGACGAGCCCAGGTTCGCGGTCGACGTTCCGCCCAGCTCGTTGAAAAGCAGCTCGACCAGGGTCATCGGGGGAAGCTCCTGGGGGGTCGCGACTGCCGACCTGGCCTTCTCCCGTTCCCGTTCGCGGTCCAGGGCGATGTCCTTCCACTTCGCGGCGTGCCGGGACCACCACACCTGCATCTCGGTCATGCTCGGATACTTCTCGCCGGACAGCTTCAGCACGAGGCGGAAGATCTCGACTCCGACCTTGTCGTAGGTCTTCTTCACGTCGTCGCCCACCTTTGCCCGCCGCTTCTGGATCGCGTCCCAACTCCTGAAGAGTCCGTCCAGGGCGAGGTCGGCCGGCAGGTCCGCCATCGCCTCCGCGGCCGCAAGCGCCGGCTCCAGCTCGTTCCCCGTCAGGAGTTCCTGGAGCGCGGGCAGAGCCGCCTCATGACCTGCTTGCCCCAGCGCGGCGATCACGCGGCGATGGAGATAGGGCGTTTTCCGGAAGGTCGGCAGGACCTGAACCAGCGTAAGGGCCGCCGTCCGATTGCCGCGCATCCTGCCCAAGGCCGCAGCGGCCGTGAGGGGAAGCAGATGATTGATGTCGGCGGGATTCAGCACCAGGAAGCGCGAGAGCTCCGAGAAGATCCCCGGCTCGCCCGGATCCGCCCAGCCCAGCGCCTGAATCTGGACCGCCTTGTCGTCGATCGTGCGGGCCTCTCTCATGGCCGCCCGGAACGACTCCAGCGACGTCCGGGGCGGATCGCCGGCGAAGGACGATTCGGCGAGGACCAAGAACAGCCCGAATCCCAGGGCGCGGGCCGATGCACGCTTCATGGGAACTCCTCCGTCGCTAGCGATGGGACTTCTCCACCGCCGCGAGGGCCCGGCGCAACAGCGCCCTCAGTTCCCTCGCATTCTTCTTCTCCCCGGTCCGCTCGACGACCGACTTGGGACCAAACTCCTTTTCGGCATCGAGCAGGAATAGCGTGGGCGTCCCCAGGACCTTCCACGTCGCCGCTTCCGGAGAGCCCTTGCGATACGGGATCGACACGAACGTGCAGCGGCAGTGGAGCTTGGAGACGGCGCGGTCCTCGAGGGCCGACACCAGCGAGGCGACGTCTTCGGACTCGTCCCGGAACAGCACGACCGTCAGCTTCTTGCCCTCCGGGCTGCGCTCCGCCGGGGCCGGGGGCTCCGTGACCCACGTGATCGGCCGGCTGCGGTAGGCAGCCAGGGTTTTCTTCATGGCCGCCGCGATCTCGGCAGTGCTCTTCGTCACGCAGCGTTGGATCTCCTCCCCGTCAGGATCGTAGGTGATGAATTCGCACTTCGAGGTGGCCTTCACCGCCCGGACTGTCGCCAGATCCGTGCACTTCACGAAGTAGAACTCGTCCCGGAAGGAGAGGATCACGTCGGTCGTGAACGACCGGTCGATCCCTTTCGTGGCTGGGCCATCCGCCACGAGGTCCGTCAGGCAGATGACCAGCACCGGCTTCCCCGTCACCGCCGATTTCGCTCGGGCCTCGTCGAGCTTCATCCACCTCACCTGCTCCTCGTCGGCCCCCAGGAGGGTGCACCACGACAGCATGGCGACGGCGGCCGACGCCCCTCTCAAGTTCATAGAAATCTCCTGATGTGCCATCCGGACTTGCGGGCTTGCCCCGTTAGGCGATAGCCGTCGATCGAAGAAGGTTAGAGGGGAATGAGCGTCCGCCGACTTTTCAGGGCGATCAGCGGAGGCGGCGTTCGAGCACGTCCAGGCTGGCCCACAGGACATCGCCGTCTTCGACCCAGTCTTGCAGGGCCTCTTCGGAGGCGACCGGAATGTCCCGAAGGGGGGGGAAGTGTTCGCCGTTGCAGGTGAAGCCCAGATCGACCTTGCTGCGGGGTGCGCGGGCGAGAGAGAACCAGGTGCAGGGAAAGAGCCGTTCGAAGTCGTCTTCTCCGGGATTCTCCCACTCCCGCGGTTCGATGAACATCATGGTGCCGCCGCCCATTCCTGCGAAGTATCCCGCGACGGAGCCCCCCGGGCAGGTGACCCGCACGACGTCACGGGGAGCCACCTGGTAGACCTCCACTTTCCCGGTCCTCAAGTCGCGATCGAGAGCGTCCCGCAGGGAAGAATTCCGGCGGCGCACGAGCACCCAGGCCCCGGCGTTCCCCAGGAGACCGCCGCTCAGGACCGTCAGGAGGAGCGCCCTGGGATCCGAGGTCAGGATCAGGGAGGCCGCCAGGGCCACCAAGGCGCCGACAACGGCGCCCAGAGGCTGGCACAGGGAGGTTCGGGCTTCCTTCATCAGGGACTGGAGCTCTTGCCGTTCTTCGGGAGTCATCCGCCGATACTGGACCGTCCACATGGGTTTACACGGAGGAATAGCACGGCTTCGGTAAAGGTTAGGATCGATCCGCCGCTTCAGGCTAACTTCCCGCCCCCCAGGGCTATACTTTCCAGGAGGCCAGGCGATCCCATGCCCAGATCCGAGGTCACGGAAACGGAGGTCGAGCAGGCCATCCGGGCCGTTCAGGGCGGCTCCGCTGCCTCCTACGGAACCGTCGTGCAGTTCTATGCCCGGCGGCTCCGGGCCCTGGTTGCGAAGCATTGCCCGCCCTCGGTGGAAACCGACGAGATCGCCCATCTGACCTTCGTCACCGCCTACCGCGGGATCCAGCGCTATCAGGTGGGCACCCAGTTCTTCGGTTGGTTGGGCTCGATCGCGCGGATGCTGATCCTGGCCGAACTCAAAAGGGTGAAACGAGACGCCCACAACAAACAGAATTACCTCCTGTACGAGACCGCCCAGGGACTCGAGGAGCTGGCCGCCGATCCCCGGGAGGCCGGCGAGGCCAAGATCCACGCCCTCCGAACCTGCACCTCCCAGCTCAGCGCGGACCATCAGTCGCTGCTGCGCATGAGATACGTCGAGGAATACTCCATCGAGGATCTGTCCCAGCGGCTGAACAAGACGCTCTCGGCGGTGAAGGTGCAGCTCTTCTTCATCCGGAAGAAGCTTCGCGACTGCGTGAGCCGGCGGATCGCGATCCGGAAAGAATCGTGACGGACCGCTTCGAAGCCCTGGCCAGCGAGTACTTCGACGGCAGCCTGGGCGCTCAGGACGCCGCCGAGCTCGCCGGGCTCCTCCGCCAGGATCCGGAGAAGAAGCGCCAGTTCCTGGACATGGTCCAGCAGAACCGCCTGCTGGAAGTCGATTTCGGAGCCGGTTCGGAGGCGGACCTGGTCCGCAAGATCCTCGCGGAGATCGAGGGGGGCGACACGGGTCAGTTCGTGAACACGGTCCTGAAGGGGCTCGACGCGACCCGGGCTCCGGGGGTCCGCAAGCGCGCCAGGGCGGCGGTCCCCGCCCGGCGCCCGCCGTGGAGGCGCTGGGGCGGATTCACCGCGGCGGCGGTCGTCCTGGGGATCATCGGATATGCCTTCTATGCCTCGACCCCTGAAGTCGCGCCGGTCATGGCGCGAGTGGACAGAATCGCCGGCGACGTCACCCTGACCGGAGGACGACGGGCTCAGGTGGGCGACGGGATCGGCCCCGGTCAGATCCTGGACACGGTCGGAGCCTCGAGTTCGGCGAGCCTGTCCTACCCGGACCATACCCGAATCGATCTGGGGGGCGACGCCTCCGTCCGTTTCCAGGCGGACCCCCGGGGCCCCTTGGGAAAATCCCTTCGCCTGGACCGGGGGTTTCTCCGCGCGGAAGTGACAAAGCAGGCTCCTGGGCTTCCCTTCCTGATCCGGTCGACCTTCGCCGAGGCCCGAGTGCTGGGGACGAGATTCGACCTGTGGGCGGATCGGGAGTCCACGCGTCTCGAAGTCGCCGAGGGCCGGGTGCGCTTCATCCGGGATGGTGACTCGAAGCCGCAGGGAATCGACGTCGGTCCCGGCGAACAAGCCGTCGCGTCCTCGCTCGACCTCGTGCGCTGGACACCGGTCTGCGACATCGACTTTTCGAAGCTGAAGGAGTTGCCCCCCCAGATGGAAGCCCTCTTCTGCTCGTCCCGGGTTCTCCACACCCCCCAGCGCAAGATCGAATC
>DATGFI010000456.1:0-2146 GCA_035309205.1 Planctomycetota bacterium
CCGGAATCACCGGATTCACGCTGTCCGGAAAGGGAAACGGCCCCGGCAGGATCTGCACGACGGGGCCTCCTCCCACAACGTGAATTCGCTTGACGGACGGAGTCTCGTCTTGCTGGGAGTGGACGGCTCCCGGCTGCCGGCCGCCGTACCCTCCGCCTCCTACCTGGAGCTCCGCTTTCATACCAAGCTTTTCATGTGATCCGTCGCCTACCGGGCAATACACCTCGTACTCGCCCTCCTTCAGGGTGACGGTGAGCACTACCGAGTCCCCCGGGGCGATCTGGGGCGTCTGCTTCTCGATCCCCTTCCCCTCGACTTCGAACTGATGGGGGATGGTGCCGGTGTTCTTCACGATGAAGCTGACCGGCCCCGGACCAACCGCGGCTCGCGAAAGCTCGACCTTCCACTCGGAGAGCTTCACGGTCACGGTGGAAGCCTGATGAAGCGGGAAACGGGAAGCGGGAAACGGGAAAGGTGGATGAACCGTCAGAGCCAGAATGACCGGGTACCAGAGCATAGTCCCCTCAGGGAGATTGTGTGCTGAGGAGACTCCCTGAGGGTCCAGGATATTCCCGGGAATATTTCCGGTGGTGGGAGGGTCTGGTTCGGAGCACCCTGGATCGGTAGCCCCGGGCTGGCGCCCGGGGTTATGAACAGCCACGGCACAGGTGTACCTAACCCTGGGCGCAAGCCCGGGGTTCACGAGAAGGGACGCTGGCCCTGCAAGAGTCCGATCTCGCCAAGTTCGAAGCACTCGCGTTGCCGCACCTCGACGCGGCGTACACGCTCGCCCGCTACCTGCTCCGCGACCCGCACAACGCGGAGGACGCCGTGCAGGAAGCGTTCTTGCGCGCGCTGAAATACTTCGCCTCGTACCGGGGTGGAGATCCTAAGGCCTGGATCCTGGCCATCGTGAGAAACGAATGCCGTACCAAAGGGGCCAGGGGTCGGGGGTCAGGGGCCAGAACTGAAGAATTCGATGAAGAGATCCATTCTGAAGAATCGCTCTCGGCCGACGCCTTGGCACTCGAGACCGAAGCGAAAGAAACCGTTCGCGAAGCACTCGACCTGCTCCCGGTCGAGTTCCGCGAGGTGATCGTGCTCCGAGAAATCCAAGGGCTCTCCTACCAGGAGATCGCCGACATCGTCAAAGCCCCCATCGGCACCGTCATGTCTCGGCTCTCCCGCGGGCGGGCCAGGCTGGAGAAAACCGTGATGTCAGGTCAATCCCGCTCATGACCCCCGAAGAACTGGACGCCAAGATCAAGGCCGAGCTGCCCGCACTCGCGGCCCCCGATGGCCTGCGGGAACGCGTGCGTCTCGCTCTGCGCGCCGAGGCGCAGAAGCCGCGCCGGTCGTACTGGGCGCCCCTGGCGATGGCGGCGACACTCGTGCTTGCAGTCGCCGGCACGTGGCGCCTCGCGTCCCGGACCTCCGAGCGCGCCGAGCTCGCGGCACAGGTGCTGGCGAGCCACCTGCGGTCGCTGCAGCCGGGTCACCTGGTCGACGTGGCGTCCAACAATACGCACAACGTGAAGCCCTGGTTCAACGGCAAGGTGAACTTTTCGCCTCCCGTCACGGACCCGGAGCCCGATTCGGTCCCGCTGATCGGCGGGCGGCTCGACTACATGCATGGCCGCACGGTGGCCGCGCTGGTCTACCAGCGCCGGCTCCATGTGATCAACGTCTTCGTGTGGCCCGAGGGGGGCTCGGAGGCTCTCGGTGAGAGATCAGAGAATGGCTACAACGAGCTCTATTGGAAGAAGAACGGCTGGGAGGTGTGGGTGGTTTCGGACCTCAATCGGGATGAGCTCAAGAGGTTCGTGGCGGAACTCACGCGGGGAGCGTGATACGGGAAACGTGACACGGGAAACGGGAAACGTGTTCTCTAGTACAGGTACGTTTCCCGTTTCACGATTCCCGTTTCCCGACTTTCACTCCGAAAATGGCACTTCAACGGTCAGTCCGTCCTTCGCCACAATCGTTTCCTTGAACACCTCTTTGGCCTCTTTCAGCAACTCCTCAGCACTGATCGAGTAGCGCGCCGAGAGGTGCGTGAGGACGAGCTTGCGACACTGGGCCGCGAGGGCCACCTGCGCCGCGTCCCGGGCGGTCGAGTGATTCGTCTCCTTCGCGCGGTCCTTCT
>DATGFI010000457.1:0-2024 GCA_035309205.1 Planctomycetota bacterium
CCTTCAAACATTCTGATCACGCCCGACCGGAGGGTGAAAGTGGCCGATTTCGGCTTGGCGAAGAGTCTCCGGTTCCCGCGGACCGATTCGCAGCTGATCGCAGGCACGTCGGACTATATTTCGCCAGAACAGGCGGTCGGACTCAATGTGGACATTCGGACGGACCTCTATTCGCTCGGCGTCGTGATGTTCGAGCTGGTCTCCGGAAAGCCTCCCTTCAAGTCCGACGAGTCGTTCATGGGCGTCGTCTATCAGCACGTTCATCATCCGCCGCCCCGGCTTCGGGAAATCTCGCCTCAGGTGCCTGAACCCCTGGCAGAGCTGATCCATCGCTGCCTGAACAAGGATCCCAAGGACCGATTCGGAGATCCTGACCATTTCCTCAGGGAACTCGACCGGGTTCGGGAGCGGGTGAGCGCCCGCCAGCCAGGCTCCCCCCTGGGACGCCTGTTCCGGTCCTTCCGTCGGCTCCGGCGGACCCTCGTGGCGGAAGTCGCAGTTCTCGTGCTCATTCTCGCGGCCAGCGTCGGCGTCTGGGCCGGGATGCCCGGGCGACTCCAGGATTCCGAGGCGATGGGCGCCTTCCGGCACGCCTACGACCTTGCCGTGGACATGGGCGACTTCGCGACGGCGACCTCGCTGGCGGAGGCCGGTCCGGGTCGCGACTCGAAGGAATACCGGGACGCCGAACGTTCCCTCCGGGAATGTCGGGCGACCTCCTGTCTTCAAAGGGAAGACTGGGAAGCTGCCGCAACCCTCTTCGGCAGCTTGGAATCGGATGCCGGCAGTTCCGAACGGGCAAGATTCGCGCGGGCCCGGAAATACTGCGAGTCGCTTGCGGACGGCCGGCGCTGCGAGGCGGAGGGAAGACGCGAAACCGCACTGGCGATCTACCGACAGCTGCTCAGTCAAGACCCCGTTCATGAAGCCTATCTCCGCCGGCGGATCGATGCGCTGGGCGGAAATCCCCCCTGATCGGACGGCTTCCCCCTTCATGGATTCCTGCGTAACACCGGCATTCGCGGGGGTTCACCTGAGGCCGGGAGAAGTGTGGGTTTTTCAAGGAGATGACCATGGAACTTGACCAGCTGGACACGGCGCCCAAGAGCGGAACGACCTCGTCGAAGAAGGCTCCCGAAGGGGTCCTCCACATCGGAATGGATCTGGGCTGCTTCAAAACATCCATCGCGGCGACCAATGGTACTCGCGAAGTGGTGCATTCCATCGTCGGCTGGCCCAAGGACCCAGTGTCCCGGAAGATGCTGGGCAAGGACATCGTTTTCGGCAACGAGGCTTTCCGCCATCGCCTCGCGCTGGAGACCGTCCGTCCCTTCGAGAAAGGCGCGCTGAAGTACATCGAAGACAAGGAATCGGGCATCGCCCAGGAGAAACTCGCCCGGTACAAGGTGGCGGCCAAGGAACTCGTCCACCATGCCGTGTCCCTGACCCGCGTTCCCAAAGGCACACTCGTCTATGGCGTGATCGGGGCTCCCGCGAGGGCGTCGATCCTGAACAAACAGGCTCTGCTCGACGCCTGCAAGGGCACCTTCGAGTCGGTCATGATCGTCTCCGAGCCATTCGCCGTCGCGTACGGGATGAATCTGTTCGAGGACTGCCTTGTCGTGGACATCGGGGCAGGCACGACGGATCTCTGCCGGATGCACGGCGCGATTCCCTCAGAGGACGACCAGGTAACCCTGGGGCTCGCGGGCGATTCCATCGACGAGGCCGCTGCCGGCCTGATTCGGAAGAGTCATCCCAGCGCCCAGTTCACGATCAACATGGTCCGGGACGCGAAAGAGCGGCTAAGCTTCATCAACGACGTGAACGACAAGGCCGTCGTGATTTGGCCCAATGCCGATGGAAAGCCGACGTCTTACGACATCACCAAGGACCTCAAGGAAGCCTGCCGGTCCATCGTTCCGGGCATCGTCCAGGGACTGCGCCAGCTCGTGTCGACGTTTGACGCCGAATTCCAAAAGCGCATGCTGTCGAACGTCATCCTCGCGGGCGGAGGCAGCCAG
>DATGFI010000458.1:0-2328 GCA_035309205.1 Planctomycetota bacterium
CAGGTGCAGGGCCTCGACGATGCCCGTCATGTTCATCGCGCAGAGGATTTGATTGCAGGCTTTCGCCGTCTGACCGGCGCCGTGGGGGCCGAAGTGCGTAATCCGCTTGCCCATCACGGCGAGGACATCGCGCGCGCGTTCCAGGTCGGCGGGCTCCCCCCCGACCAGGATCGACAGGGTGCCTTCCCGGGCCCCGACGTCGCCCCCGGTGACCGGGGCATCGAGAAAGGCGACTCCCTTCGCCTGGAGTTCGCGTCCGACTCGCCGCGCCGTTTCAGGCGCAATGGTGCTCATGTCGATGAAGAGCGCGTTCTTCTCCGCGGCGTGGATCGCCCCGTCCTTCCCGATCAGCACCTCCTCGACGTCCGGAGAGTCGGTCACGATCGAGATCACGATCTCGCCGCCCCGGGCCGCCTCGCGCGGCGTCGCGGCCTGCGTCGCGCCCAGGGCGACCAGGGGCGCGGCCTTGGAGGCGGTGCGGTTGTAGACCGTGAGCCGATGTCCCGCCCCGATCAGGCGCTTCGCCATGGCCAGGCCCATGATGCCCAGGCCGAGAAATCCGATCTTGCGCGGCATGCGAGGCTCCCTATTCAACGATCAGCTTGATCCCGTGGGCGACCAGGTTCGGAAAGACATAGGCGTAGGCCAGGACGATGACGCCCACGATCGCGGTCAGCGCCGCCGAGTGCCAGAGGACCTTCAGCAGGATGGCTCCTTCCTGGCCGTTCAGGTTGGCGGCCGTGGCGGCGACGACGATCGACTGCGCATCGACCATCTTGCCCATCACCCCGCCGGCCGAGTTCGCGGCGCACATCAGGACCGGATCGATCTTCAGCTGTTTCGACGTGATCCTCTGCAAACTGCCGAATAGCGCGTTGGAGGCCGTGTCGCTCCCGGTCAGCGCCACGCCCAGCCAGCCCAGAAAGGTTCCAAAGAACGGATACAGCCTTCCCGTCCGGGTGAAGGCCAGGCCGAGGATCGCGTCGGTGCCGCTGTACCGCGTGATGTAGGCCAGACCGAGCATCGGGACGATCGCCAGGAGCGGCATCACCATGCGCCGGCAGGTCGAGACGAAGCTCCGTGCGAAGCCCCGGGCCCCATGGCCCAGGAGGAGCGAGGTGACGACGCAGGCGAGGAGAACGCCGGTCCCCGTCGCGGAGAACCACTTGAGCTCGTAGACGGCCGCCTCCGGCCTGGGCTCCGGCTCCACGGGGGGCACCCGGATCACCCTCTTGTCGAGGCCCGAGAAGGGGATCTTGAGGTTCGCCCAGGGTCGCTGGTCGATGGCCAGCCTTTCCTGGGTCCGCATGACGCCCCAGCCCACGACGAAGACGAACAGGACGAGGAAGGGCAGCCAGGCCATGAACACCTGGCTCCGTGAGAAGGTCGCGGTCTCGGCGGACTCCTGGTCCTCCGGATAGCGCCACTGGGACCTGGGCTTCCAGACTTTGAGGAAAGCGGCGGTCGTCACCAGCGACACGGCGCCGGCGATGATGTCGACGAGTCCGAACTCGATGAAGTTGGACCAAACGAACTGCGTGACCGCGAAGGAGAGGCCGCTGACGAGGATGGCCGGAAGGACCTGGAACGTCTCCTTCCAAGGGACCATGGCTCGGACCAGCCACAGGGGAACGATGACCGACATGAACGGGAGGATGCGGCCATTCATGGCGCTGAGGTCGTGGAGGGGCAGGCCGCTCACCTGGGCGAGCACCCGGATCGGGATCCCGATCGAGCCCCAGGCGACGGGGGCCGTGTTGGCGATGAGGCACAGGACGGCGGCCGGGAAGGGGCGGAAGCCCAGGCCGACCAGGAGTGCGGCGGAGATGGCGACCGGAGTGCCGAAGCCGGCGGCGCCTTCCATGATCGCGCCGAAGGAGAACGCGATCATGATCGCCTGAAGGCGGCGGTCGGCGGTGAGCCGCGCGATCGAGGCCTTCATGATCTCGAACTTTCCGGTGTCGACGGCGATCTGGTAAACGAACATCGCCGAGAAGACGATCCAGCCGATCGGCAGCAGCCCGTTGGCCGCACCCAGGAAGAACGACTGCAGGGCCATGCCCCAGGGCATGCCGACGAAGAGGGTGGCGACCAGGATGGCGCTCCCGGCGCCGATGGCGGCGGCGCGCGGGGCGGATTGGTGGAACGCCGTCAGGGCCAGAAGGAGGAGAAGGACCGGGATGCCGGCCACGAGCGCGGACGCCAGCCAGTGCCACTCGTGGGGCTGGTAAACCTGGCTCCAGGAGTCCGCGGCGGCGAGGGATGGAAGGAACATGAAGAAACCCCTTATATGGCCGGTGGGCCTGGGGCTTCAAGGATTAAAGATTC
>DATGFI010000459.1:0-2466 GCA_035309205.1 Planctomycetota bacterium
TTGATCGATTCCGTCGTCCCGCGCGTGAATACGATTTCCTTAGCGTCGGCGGCGTTGAGGAATCGCTGGGTCTTGGTCCGGGCCGTCTCGAACAGCCTCGTCCCAAACTCGCTCAGGAAGTGGACGCCGCGGTGGATGTTGGCGTTGTTCGCCTCGTAGTATTTCGCGATGCTGTGGATGACGGGGGAGGGTTTCTGGGTCGTGGCCGCGTTGTCCAGGTAGACCAGCGGCTTCCCGTGGATGAGGGACTTCAGGATGGGGAAGTCCTCGCGGATCTTCCGCACGTCGTAGGCCGGGCGGGACTGGAGGGCGGTGCTCATGCGCCCCCCGCAATCAGGGCCAGGCAGCCGCCGACCTGCGACCGCACCGCGTCCGTTTTGACCGTGTCGACAATCTCGCCCGCGAAGGCGTGGACGAGGAGGCGGCGCGCCTCGGCCAGGCCGATGCCCCGGGAACGCAGGTAGAAGAGGACGCCTTCGTCAAGCTGGCCGATCGTCGCCCCGTGCTTGCACTTCACATCGTTGGCGAAGATCTCCAGCTGCGGCTTCGTGTGCACCAGCGCCTCCTTGGAGAGGAGTAGATTCTTGTTGGTCTGGACGGCGCTCGTCTTCTGCGCGCCGGGCCGGACCATGATGCGGCCGTCGAAGACTGCGCGGGCGCGGCCGTCGAGGACGCCCTTGTAGAGTTCGCGGCTCGTGCAGTGGGGCCGGAGGTGGTCGATCGACGTGTGGTGGTCGACGTGCTGCGCGCCGGCGACCTCATAGAGGCCGAAGAGCGAGCACTCGGCGCCCTCGCCCTCGAGGGCGACCGCGAAGTCGTTCCGAGCGATGCGGGCACCCAGCGAGATCGAGTGGTGGGTGAACGACGCGGAACGGGCCTGCCGGACGTCGAGTTTTTCGATGTGGTATGCCTGCTGGCTCTCCCTCTGGACCTTGGTGAGATCGAGCGACGAAGCCGGGTCAAGGAGCACCGTCGTGACGGCGTTCAGGAAATAGGTTCCCCCGGAGGGTCCCAGGAAGCTCATGACGACGGTCGCCCGGGAGCCTTCCCCCACGGAGATGACGGTCCGGGGATGGAGGATGTAGGGCTCCCCATGCAGCGAGGAGAGGCACAGCACGTGGATCGGCCGCTCGACCTGGACGCCGTCGGCGATGCGGATCGCTGCGCCGTCCCGGAAGAATGCCGTGTTGAGCGCCGCGAAGGAGTCGTCGGGAATCTGGAGCAGGGGGGCGATGGCTCCGGGTGCGGTTTTCAGGATCTCGCCCACGCTCGTGACCCCGACGCCCGACGGCAGATCGAGCGACGAGAAGGAAGGCGCGAAGCGGCCGTCCACGAAGGTGATCTGGCAGGCCTTGAGCGCGCCGTTGGCCAGTCCCGAGAACTGGTTCGGGTTCGCCGTCCCGACAGCGGGCTTGAAGGGGATCTCGGCGATGGGCGTCACGTCGGTGAAGCGCCAGCTCTCTTCCCGGCCGGTAGGGAAGCCCCGCTCGGCAAACTTCTCGATCGCCTTCCGTCGGATCTCTGGAAAGCCGGGAAGGGACTTCCCGGTCCGCTCGAAGTCGGCCAGATAGGAGGTTCGCGGATCGGTCTGGATATCCATCAGGCGGCCTCGAATCCGGCGTAGCCCTTCTGTTCGAGCTCCAGCGCCAGCTCCTTGCCGCCGGACTTCACGATCTTCCCGCCAAGGAGGACATGGACTCGGTCGGGGACGATGTAGCTGAGGAGACGTTGGTAGTGGGTGATGACGATCATCGCGCGGTCCCGGGACCGGAGGCTGTTGACGCCGTCGGAGACGGTGCGAAGGGCGTCGATGTCCAGGCCCGAGTCCGTTTCGTCGAGGATCGCGAGCGCGGGTTCCAGGACGGCCATCTGCAGGATCTCATTGCGCTTTTTCTCGCCGCCGGAGAAGCCCTCGTTGACCGGCCGGTTGAGAAGATTCTCGCTGATCTGGACGAGCTTTGCCTTCTCCTTGATGAGCTTCAGGAATTCGTGGGCATCGAGCTCGGTCTGGCCTCGATGCTTTCGGATGGCGTTGAGCGCGTTCTTCAGGAAGTACGTATTCCCCACGCCGGGGATCTCGACGGGGTACTGGAAGGCCAGAAAGACGCCTTCGCGGGCGCGATCTTCGGGCGAGAGCGCCAGAAGGTCCTTCCCCTTGTAGAGGACCGAGCCGTCGGTGACCTTGAAGCCGTCGCGGCCCGACAGCACGTGGGCGAGCGTCGACTTGCCGGAGCCGTTGGGGCCCATGATCGCGCAGACTTCGCCCGCCTTCACGGAGAGGCTGAGGCCGCGGAGCACGGGCTTATCGCCCGCCGTCGCATGGAGATTCTTGATTTCGAGCATGTTTAGCCGACGCTTCCTTCCAGAGAGACATTCATGAGCTTCTGGGCCTCCACGGCGAACTCCATCGGGAGCTCCTTGAAGACCTGCTTGCAGAAGCCGTTCACGATCATGTTGACCGCGTCC